>SLNU01000361.1 GCA_007132865.1 Bacteroidales bacterium
ATGGAGCCAAGATCGGGATCATCGGACTGAACGGGTCGGGCAAGTCGACCCTGATGCGCATCATTGCCGGGGAGGAGAAGTCCTTTCAGGGCGAAGTGGTCTTTTCCCCTGGCTACACGGTAGGCCACCTGGCGCAGGAACCCTTGCTGGATGACGGGAAGACGGTCAGGGAGATTGTAGAGGAAGGCGTGCAGGAGGTGGTGGATGTTTTGCGGGAATACGAAGAAGTGAACCTGAAGTTCTCTGAACCAATGGGGGATGATGAAATGAACAGGCTCATTGATAGGCAGGGGGAATTGTCTGACCTGATCGAACAGCATGACGCATGGGACCTGGACAATAAGCTGGAGCGCGCCATGGATGCCTTGCGCTGCCCCGAGCCCGATGTCCCGGTGAAGAATCTTAGCGGGGGGGAAAGGCGGCGGGTTGCCTTGTGCCGCTTGTTGCTGAGGGAGCCGGACATCCTCTTACTGGATGAGCCTACCAACCACCTCGATGCAGAAAGCGTGGAATGGCTGGAACAGCACCTCAAGCAATACAAGGGGACGATCATTGCCATTACCCACGACCGGTATTTCCTGGACAATGTGGCCGGCTGGATCCTGGAACTGGACCGTGGGGAAGGCATTCCCTGGAAGGGCAACTATACTTCCTGGCTGGAGCAGAAAACCAAGCGGTTGGAAATGGAGGAAAAAACCGAAAGCAGGCGCCGCAAGACCCTGGAGCGGGAGCTGGAGTGGGTGCGGATGAGTCCCAAGGCCAGGCATGCCAAAGGCAAGGCCAGGCTGAATGCCTACGACAGAATGCTCAGTGAGGATGTCAAACAAAAGGAGGAAAAGCTGGAGATCTTCATCCCGAACGGACCCCGGCTCGGGAACAAAGTCATTGAGGTAAACAATATCAGTAAGGCGTTTGGAGACAAGCTGCTGTTCGAAGAACTGGCATTTTCACTGCCCCCGGCAGGCATTGTTGGCATCATCGGTCCGAACGGGGCCGGGAAGACCACGCTGTTCCGGATGATCATGGGACAGGAAACGCCTGACAAGGGGGAGTTTCAGATCGGGGAAACGGTCCGCATCGGTTATGTGGACCAGGCCCATGTGGACATCGACCCGGAAAAAAGTGTCTGGGAGGTTATTTCAGGCGGACATGAACTGATTAATTTGGCCGGCAGGCAGATGAACAGCCGTGCCTATGTGTCCCGCTTCAACTTCAGTGGTCCCGACCAGACCAAGAAATGCGGGGTGCTCTCCGGCGGGGAGCGCAACCGGCTCCACCTGGCGCTGACCCTGAAAAGCGAAGCCAATGTGCTGCTGCTGGATGAGCCAACCAACGACATAGACGTGAATACCCTCCGGGCCCTGGAGGAGGGCCTGGAGAATTTTGCGGGCTGTGCAGTCATCATCACCCACGACCGCTGGTTCCTGGACCGCATTGCCACCCATATCCTGGCATTTGAAGGGGATTCCAATGTGTACTTTTTTGAGGGGTCCTATTCAGATTACGAGGAGAATAAGAAAAAAAGACTGGGTGATACGGGCCCGAAACGCATCAAATATCGTAAATTGAAGGCAGACTAGAAAAAACGCCGAATTTCACACCATCAAATTTATCCGAATGAATGAGATTGATAATTTAAGGGCAACGGCCACGCAGGTAAGGCGGGACGTGCTTCGAATGGTTTACGGAACACGGTCCGGACATCCCGGTGGTCCGCTTGGCTGTGCCGAGCTTTTTACCGCGCTGTACTTTTCCGTCCTGAAACACGAACCCGGGAATTTTTCTATGGATGGCAGGGGAGAGGACCTGTTTTTCCTTTCCAACGGCCACCTTGCCGCAGGCTGGTACAGCGTACTGGCCCGCAGCGGGTATTTTGACAAGTCGGAACTGGCCACCCACCGGCATATTGACTCACGGCTGCAGGGACATCCGGCCACGGAAGAAGGGCTTCCCGGCATTCGGGTCGCCAGTGGCTCCCTTGGGCAGGGGCTCAGCGTGGCCTGCGGTGCGGCCCTGGCAAAAAAACTGAACGGGGATCCCCGCCTGGTGTACTGCCTGATGGGGGATGGGGAGCAGCAGGAGGGACAGATCTGGGAGGCAGCCATGTTTGCAGCGGCCAGAAAAATTGACAACCTGATCGGCATCGTTGATTACAATGGACAGCAGATAGACGGACCCGTGGATGAGGTGCTCCCGCTGGGGGACCTTGGGAAAAAGTATGAAAGCTTTGGCTGGCAATTAATCGAACTGAATGGAAATGTGATGGAGGAGGTCCTTGCCGGATTGGAGAAAGCGGCTTCCCTGTGCGGGCGTAAGCAGCCTGTGATGATTCTGATGCGGACCGAAATGGGGCATGGGGTGGATTTCATGACGGGCACGCACGAATGGCATGGCAAGTCACCCGATGACGAACAGTTTAAACGTGCCCTTGAACAACTGGAGGAAACCTTAGGAGATTATTAATTTGCTGATCCGACAATACCATTAAGAAATGAAAGAATATTCCTATACAGAGAAAAAAGACACCCGTTCAGGTTTTGGTGCCGGCTTGCTGGAGCTGGGTAAAAACAATCCCGATGTGGTGGCGCTTTGTGCGGACCTGACCGGTTCCCTGATGATGACCGCATTCCAGGATGCCTTTCCGGAGCGTTTTTTCCAGGTCGGCATTGCCGAGGCCAATATGATGGGCGTCGCCGCTGGTTTGACCATAGGCGGAAAGATCCCCTTTACGGGTACCTTTGCAAATTTCAGTACCGGGAGGGTTTACGACCAGATCAGGCAATCCATTGCCTATTCTGGCAAGAACGTAAAGATCTGCGCCTCCCATGCCGGACTCACCCTTGGGGAGGACGGGGCCACCCACCAGATTCTGGAAGACATCGGCATGATGAAAATGCTTCCGCATATGACCGTCGTTGTTCCCTGCGACTACAACCAGACCCGCGCCGCCACCTTGGCGGTTGCTGATGTTGTCGGACCCGTCTACCTGCGGTTTGGAAGGCCCAAGGTGCCCAACTTTACCCCGGCCGACCAGGTGTTTGAGGTCGGAAAAGCCATCGTGCTTAACGAAGGCGCAGACGTCAGCATCTTTGCCACCGGCCACCTCGTATGGGAAGCCCTGGAAGCAGGAAAGGCACTTTATGCCGAGGGTGTGTCTGCCGAAATAATAAACATTCATACCATTAAACCTTTTGACGTGGATGCCGTCTTACAGTCAGTAAGAAAGACCGGCTGTGCGGTTTCTGCGGAAGAGCACCAGCTGCATGGCGGACTGGGAGAAAGCCTGGCCCGTGTCTTTGCGGGCGCTTACCCGGTTCCGCTGGAAATGGTTGCCGTTATGGACCGGTTTGGGGAAAGCGGCAAGCCTGCTGATCTGATGAAGAAGTACGGCCTGGATGCTGCCCATATTGTGAAAGCCGCAAAAAGGGTACTGGACAGGAAATAGCTGAAACGTGTGTGGGGATGTACACAGATGAAGAGCTTCTGGAAAAGTTTTTTCACGGGGACAATCCCGCATACGCGTTCAACCTGATCGTAAGGAAGTACCAGCAGCAGGTGTATTGGCATGTAAGGCGCCTGGTGATCTGCCATGAGGATGCCAACGACATTGTCCAGGATGTGTTTGTAAAAGCCTGGAAAGCCCTGAAAAACTTTCGCGGAGATTCAGGGCTATTTACATGGCTGTACCGGATCGCCACCAATGAGGCACTCAGCTTCCTTAAGCGGAAAAGAACCCGCTTTCTGCTTCCGCTGGTCGACCTGGAGCGGCAGCTTTCTGAAACCCTGGAGTCAGACGTGCATTATGACGGCAATGCCATAGAAAAAAAGATACAAAAAGCCATTCTTTCTTTGCCGGAAAAACAGCGCGTGGTGTTCAACCTCAGGTATTATGACGAAATGAAATACGAAGACATGGCAAGGGTCCTGGATACCTCGGAAGGCGCCCTGAAGGCCTCTTACCACCATGCCGTGAAAAAAATAGAAAAATACATCAGGGAATGATTAAACCATTCGCCCGGAATGACATCTAATTTAAAAACCCATACAATGGAAAAAGCCAGCAAGGAAGACATCAGGAAGGAACTGTCCGCTTTGGGCAGCAGCCTGCCGTCTGCAGGCGAGGGATCTCCTTTCCGCGTGCCCGATGGGTATTTTGACCAGCTTCCCGGTACGGTCCAGGAGCGCTTGGCTACCGGTAGGAAACCCAGGGTAAGCTGGTTGCCCATGCTATCGCCCCGCCACCTGCAACTTGGGATTGCCTCCCTGGTTCTGCTGGCCGTGTTTTCATTCGGACTGTTCTTTATCCAAAAGGAGACGGAGCAAGGCATGCTGTTCGCCACAGAAGAGGATGAATCTGAGTTTTACTTTTCCCTGTATGCGGATCTGGATCCCTTTTCCTGGTATGACCTGGTGCTGGAAACCGATATTACTGCCGATGAGTTGTATTTTGGTCTGGAGGACGCCCATTACGGGGATCCGGATGAAGATGCCTTTCTCGATTACCTCTACGAAAACGTGCGGACTTTTGAACTCGGGGCCGGGGACTATATTTTTCCATTAAACGACATACCAGACATACCATGAAATATATCAATAAATGCCTGCTTTTTCTGCCCGTTTTACTCATCAGCTTTTCTGTTGCGGGTCAGCCGGGTCAACGGAGGATGCACGATGAGCGCATGCGGGCCATCGAATCCCGGCGCATCGCCTACTTTACAGAAAAAATGTCCCTGACACCCTCAGAGGCCACCGTTTTCTGGCCGATCTACAATGAATACCTTCGCGAGATGGAGGAACTGAACCTCAGTCAGCGGCAGTGGAGTCGCGAACTGGACGCCGGTTCAGGTATGAGCGAAGCTGAGGCGGCAGCATTTGCCGAGCGGGAAGTGCAGCGGTTTGAGCAGACAGCCCGGCTGAAGCGCACCTACCATGAAAAGTTGAAAGCGGTGCTGCCGGCGAAGAAGATTGTGCAGTTGTATGAGGCGGAGAAAAGTTTCAACCGCTTATTGTTCCGTGAAAGCCAGCACCGCATGCGGGATAGAAGGGGGCAGTGAACCCGGTCCCGGATCAGATGATTTCCAGGCCTTCTTTTTTTATCCATCCCATATTTCCGTTCGCCAGCCGGATCTCCACCCAGTCTCCGATTACACTGTTCATTTCCACTTTGGATCCTTCATGGACCACAAACAGATCCGGGCTATCCGGACGGGGAGCACTTTTGGCCGTGGTGCGTGGGACAAACACGATGCCTTCCTTCCGGTTCGTCTGCACATTATATTGCTCACTTGCAGCCAGCAATGACAGGGTGCTGCACAACAACAAACCCAGGCCAAGGAAAAACGACCACTTCCTGACAATACGTGTGCGGGAAAAGAAATACCAAAGCATCCCCAGCAGAAAAGCCATGGCAAATGCAATGCTTGTCCTTGCCCAGGCGTCTGCGGTTTGTCTGCCCAGCAGATTTTGTTTCCATTTTTCATAGAACAGGACCGGCACCGGGTCGATGCGGTCAGTCAGCCGCTGTTGTGCCAGTCTGAGGTTGTGACGCAGGGCTTCGTCTGCAGGCTTCAGCCGCAGTCCCCTTTCATAATTCAATATGGCTTTCGCTACCTGGTTCATCCGGAAGTAGGCATTCCCTAGGTTATAATGTAGTTCCGGGGCGGTGAATCCCATGGAAAGTACCTCCTCATAAAGTTCGGCAGCATGCGGGTATTCACCGTTCATATAGGCCTGGTTGCCGCGTTCCACCAATTGCCAGGGGTCCGTTGCGGCACCTGGCAATGTGAACAGCAGGATGGCGGTCATGGCCATGGTAAACATTCTCATGTCTTTTTTCTTTTTCTGAATTCCTTTTCCAGTTCCACGATGGTTGACAATGCGAGATGGTAGGTCTCTTCCATGCGTGAATCCTTTTCTCCGGGGGCAAACCTTGCGAACTCACAAGTCTCCATGGCATCCATGGTGGCTTGTGCGAGCCCGCCCGGAATGTCATTTTGTGCCAGCATTTCCGCGATGTTTTCCCGGCTGAGTGCCGATACCGGGAGGGCAAGGCGGTCGGAGAAATATCCCCAGAGGGCCCGGGAGATCTCATTATAAAACATGGACCGGTCCTCGTTCTTCAGATAAATGCGGGCCTTTTCCAGTCTTTTCCGGGCAAGCTTCCGGGCTTTTCTGGTACGCAGACGCGTCACGTCGGCACGCAACCTTACCTGCCTTCGCCAGTATATCAAAACGGCAATGAACAGCAAAAAGGGCATGGACAGCCAAAGGTAAAATGCCCTGCTTTTAAAGAATGAATGTCCGGCCGGCCTCAGCGTAAAAGGGCTGGTGCTTATAAACCGGATATCGCTGCCCAGCTGCCTGATCGCTTCCTGACCTCCTGCCATCGGTTGTCCGGAACCCGGGCGGCCGGACACCCGCAATGTGAATGGTCCGATTTCCCTGGTCACATACCTCTGGCTGCCGGGGTCAAAAAAAGACAGCTGCATGGCCGGAATCTCAAAGTCCCCGCCGGCACGCGGAATCACCAGGTATTCGAACGCGCGGCTTCCCATGATCCCATCCGACTTCCTTTGAAACCTGTCCTCTACCAAAGGATCGAAAACCTCCAAGTCTGCTGAAAAATGGAATTCCGGCTGCTGCATCATGCTTAGATTGCCCTTCCCGTTAATTAGGATTCTCAGATTTGCTGCCTCGTTGACATGCAGTTCCTGTGGGCTTAGGCTCCCCGACACGTCGAAGCTGCCCACCAGTCCGGTAAAGGAGGGCGGACGGTTTTGAACCGGAAGGGGCCGGACGTTCAGGCGTATCGAATTGGAGCGAATATTTACAGGGATGTTCTGAAAACTGTCAAATGGGGTTCCGGAGAAAAAATCATCGAACAGGCTGCCCCTTGACGCCCGGAGCCTTACCATGCATTCCACCTCCAGGGGTTCCACAGTCAACTCCCCGGGGCGCTGGGGGAAAAGCGCCACCCTGCGAATCTCCGCCACGTTATAAGTGATCCCGTCAATGACCTCTGTGGTGACTTCAGGCTGGGAGGGGCCATCCAGGTTCTCTGACCAGAATCCCTGAAAGGAGGGAAGTCTTTCAACCGAATAGCGTGTGATCGGGACCCGTGTATAAATCCTGTAGGAGACGACCACCTGTTCAGATTCGAATGGGGTTTGGTTGCTGACCGTGGCCCGTATGAACAAGTCTTCCTCCCCGGGAGCCTGGGGAGGCTGCCCTGCTTGCTGCTGCCCCGGTTGTTGCCGGGGAGTCTGCGGGGAGGCTGCCGTTGCCTGCCCGCTTACGACAATCCGGACCGGGTCCCCGGTGACGCTTTTCCCGTTTGCCGTGGCACTGGCCGGGGGAATGGAGAATTCACCTTCCTGCAAAGCTTCAAGAATATATGTATAGGATACGGAAACAGAGGTTGTTACCTGATTGTTTATTATCTGGGTGGAGCTGCTGGTCGACTGGCTGGGTCCGGATATCAGTCTGAACCCCTCAAAGGAAGGAGCCTGGAAGGATTCCGGCCGGGCGTTCATGGTATAGACCAGGCGAAACCGTTCCCCTGAGGCCACCTGGGAAGGAGCGGACACAGCAAGGACGAGCTCGTCTGCATGGGCGATGGCATTTGCAGATAGCATGAAAAGCAGGCCAATAAGAATTTTTCTTGTGCTCATAAACACATTGGTTACCATTCCCTTTCTACCCGTCCTGGCCGGGTGGTTTCCCCCTCCCGTTTAACGCTTTCCTGCACTTTTTGTTCCATCTGGTTCAGTGCATCAAGTATTCTTTCGGCTTCCTGCCGGCTGAGCTGCCCGGATTGCGGACGGGTTTCCCCGTCCTGTCCGTCTTGCCTCTCTGGTTTTCCGGCCTGGTCCTGCTGGTCCGCCTCCTGTTCTCCTTCCTGTTCCCCTTCCTGTTCCCCTTCCTGGTCCCCTTCCTTGTCCTGCTGGTCCGTTTCCCCGCTCTCATCTCCTTCTCCTTCTCCTCCTCCTTCTCCATCTCCATCTCCAGCTTGCTGCTCACCGGGTGGGGGATCCTGGAGGTGCTTCATTGCGTATTCGAGGTTGTATCGTGTGTCGTCGTCTGTTGGACTGATGCGGAGGGCATTTTTATAGGCCTCTATCCCTTCGCCGTAACGTTGTGCACCCAGGTGGGAATTCCCCAAATTATGGTAAGCACTGGCGAGGTTTATGTCGGAAGGGGCCAGGCGGGTCAATGCATCAAAAAGGCTTGCGGCCTCATCATATCTGCCCTGACGATAGAGGGCATTCCCAAGGTTGAACAGGGCCTTGGCGTTTTCGGGGTCTGCCTCCAGTGCACGGCGGTAATCCAATTCCGCTTCTGCATAATTCCCTTCATTGTAATGTCGGTTCCCTTGCCGGACCATGGATCTGTCCTGGCCGCTTTGGGCTAACGCGGCAGACCATCCGGCCATCAAGAAAATGAAAATAACCAAGCGGGTCATAATAATAAGCGTATTTTATCAAGCCATTTATTCTTTCTTTCAAAGATAAAAATATCAAGGACCAGCAGCAGCAATACAAGTCCGACAAAATACCGGAAACGACTCTCATAATCGGAAAAGACCAATTGATCGTATGTCTCTGTTTCCATTTTCCGGATCTCCTCCAGCAGTGTAATCAGGCCCAAATCTGCCCCGCTTCCCGCGGTGAAGGTCCCGCCTCCGGTCTCGGCAATCTGCCGCAACATCGCTTCATCATAACGTGTAACAACCGTTTGTCCCTGGTTATCGGTCAGAAACCCAGCCGGCCGGTTGTCCCGGTAAATGGGAATGGGCGCGCCTTCGGGTGTGCCGACTCCCACTGTGTGGATGGTAATCCCGTGCTGTTTGGCTTGCCTGGCTGCACTCACCGGGTCGTCCAAATGGTTCTCCCCATCGCTGATAATAATAAGGGCCCTGTTTTTTCCGTCATCCGGCAAGGCGGCCATCGCCCTTTCAATGGCACTTTTGATGGAAGTACCCTGTTGCTCAATGCTGTTTGTGCTGATGGTCTGCAGGATGATCCGGGCGGCTGTCCTGTCGGGTGTCAGCGGTACCTGGGTCACGGCACTGCCCGCAAAGATCACCAATCCGATCCTGTCCTGTTCCAGCCTGTCCATAAATCGTGAAACAGAGCGTTTTGCCCGCTCCAGGCGATTGGGTTGTACGTCTTCTGCCAACATGCTCCGGCTGACATCCAGTGCGATCATGATATCGACCCCTTCCCGTTTGGCTTCCTCCAGCCTGCTGCCCTGCTGTGGGTTCACGGCCGCCAGTACCAGGAATGTCCAGGCAAACACAAACAGGAAAAACTTCACCCAGGGCCGCCTGCCGGAGACCCAGGGCATTAGTCCGACTAGGCTCTCCATCCTTCCAAAGCGGCGCAGGGCACGTGCGCGCAACCACCTTGAAACCAAAAACAATAGCAGAAAAACCGGCAGCAACACCAGCAGGTGAAATAATTCCGGATGTTCAAACCTTATGCCTTCCATTTCTTATTCTTCAGGTGAATCTGAACTATGGTTGCGTTCTGAGCCACGTATATTTTAATGCGATCTCAAGTCCGAGCAATGCCAATGCCAGCAGCACCAGGGGCAGGTATTCATCCTTTTCCCTTGTGTATTCGGTTACCTCAATCTTGCTTCGTTCCAGGCGGTCAATCTCCTGGTATATGTTTTCCAGCGTTTGCGGGTCGCTTGCCCAGAAATAGCGTCCCCCTGTCAAGTGCGCAATATTTTCCAGCAACTCATCATCCACGGGTATTTCAACCTGTTGACGCTGAATTCCGTAAGGTGTTTGGAAAGGGTAGGGGACAGGCCCGCTGCTGCCCACCCCTATCGTATATACCCGGATATCAAGCAGGGCTGCAATTTCTGCCGCCGTTAACGGGTCCAGCACTCCTGCATTATTGATGCCATCGGTTAGCAGTACGATGACCTTGCTGATTGCCTGGCTATCCCGCAACCTGTTGATTGCGGTCGACAAGCCATCCCCGATGGCCGTGCCATCCTCGACCATTCCGGTG
>SLNU01000215.1 GCA_007132865.1 Bacteroidales bacterium
GCGGGGTCGTTGACATCCCTGAGTTTGTCGGTGTCCATATGGATTTCGAGGATCTCCCCGGCAAAGTGATTGGTGGTGCCGAATACCGAATGTTTCACCAGTCGGCACTCAAAGTTCAGCGGGCATTCCGTGATGATGGGAGAGGGAATATGGTTGGCAGGCATTTTTGTGAGTCCGGATTCCAGAAACTTGTCACGGTCTTTTCCCGAGGTGATACCGCAGAAATCTGCTTCCACCATGATGGCTGCCGAGGCAATGTTCACCGTGAAATGTTTGTTTTCAAGAATTTGTTTCCCGGAGAAGCCTTTCGTGCCTACCGAAACCCCCAATGTGGGCGGCGAGCTGGTGAGCAGGCTCACCCAGGCAATGGTCACGATGTTGGATTGTTCCATGTCTCCTGTCACCACCAGCGCGACTGGCTGGGGAAACATTGTTCTTTTGGGTCCGAATGAAGTTTTCATATCTGGAGTGCTTTATGATGTTCGTGCTTGTGTTCCCGTGGCTGCAAGGCTTTCAGGTTGTTGTGCTGATGGACTGCCGGACCATCTGGTGCCGCCGGACAACCGGTCTTTGGTGTTGCAGGACAACCGTTCTTTGGTGTCGCAGGATCACAGGATTATGCGGTAATGCATTGCGGCGGTACCAAGCCCGGCTATCGTACCCTGACGGGTTCCAATTCCTCGAAGAATATATCCCGGTTGGGCACTTCGATGTGCATTCCGGTAACCTGCATTTTGTTGTCGGTGTGGAAGGCCACCGTACCAAATCCGAAAAAGGCGTGGGTGTGCTTCCATTGGATTTCCCAGACATCATGGTGCCAGTGTCTTAACGTGGCAGCCAGTCCGACTGCATGTTCAAACCCCAGTAGCAGTTCCCCGTTCAGCAGTTGCACGCTTATTTCCCCGTATATGGCTGAATCATATGTCCCTGCATAGGCAGAAAGGGGCAGCGAAGGGCGGGTTCCTTCCACCCGGGCATTTTTAATGGCCGTCACCCTGGGGTCCTCCCCCCAGCGCTGGTTGGCCCGGGGGAGTGTTTCGGCGGACCAGTCCCGCGGCTCCATGCCCAGCAGGGTTTCCAGGGTATAATTGGTAATGGCGCCGATCGGGCTCTTCACGCCGTTCGTCAGCACGACCACCCCGATCTTTTCCTTCGGCAGCATACGCACTTCCGAGATCATCCCGTCATAACCCCCGGTATGTCCTACGCTCAGCCTGCCATGGTAATCGCTCAATCCCCATCCGAGTCCGTATCCATTGAAATGCCGATTAAAATCCTGCTCCCTGCCATGGTCCACCACAAAGGTGTTGTGGGGGGTCCACATCTGGTTGAGGGACTGCCGGCTCAGCAGCGTGTCATTTCCGTGGATCCCTTGGTTCATGTTCAGGATCATCCATTGTGCCACATCATGCACCGAGGAGATGAGTCCGCCAATCGCCGCCACATGTTCCCAGTTCTCCCATTCGATCGGCACATTTACTCCATCGACCAGCGCATGGGGCGATGCAGCGTTTCCCTTTAGCGGCAAGTCAGCAATGCGAAGTATTGTACGGTCCATTCCCAGCGGCCGCAGGATGCGCTGCTCCACATTCTCCATCCAGGACTTGCCGGTCACCGCTTCAATGATCTCCCCGGCGGCCAGATACATCAGGTTGGAGTATCCGTAGCCGCTGCGGAACGGAAACGCCCGGGGCAGGTGCCTGGCGTTGCGCACCACCTGCTGGGCCGGGATCTCCGATTTGTACCAGATTACATCTCCGCTGAAAGTGCCTAAACCGATTCTATGACTCAGCAAGTCCCGTATCGTGGCTTCATTGGTTACATAATGGTCGAACAGTTCAAAGTAGGGCAGATGGCTCTTCACCTTGTCGTCCCACGTAATTTTTCCCTCGTCCACCAACATGGCCAGGACGGCCGCGGTGATGGCCTTTGTGTTGGATGCGATCGCAAACAGGGTATGTTCGTCCGGCGCCGCCTGCCTGCCCACCTCTAACTGGCCATATCCTTTGCTGAACACCAGTTCTCCATCTTTCACAATGCCGATGGCCATGCCAGGCAGGTTCCAGTCGTCCAGCACCTGCTGGTAATAGCTATCAAGTTTTTCATAGTCGGATGCTGCCGACTGGCCGTGGACCATTGAGCTGATCAGCAAAATGGCAAAAAGAGAAACGATGGGTTTTTGCATCACTATTTCATTTTCGGGGTGAGGTGTTCAAATATAGGTAGATTACCCCATACTCAAAAACCCCATCCGACAATAGTCGAAACAATGCGCGTAAGAAAATTTGCGGGCTATCTTCTTTGCGGTCTACCTGCGGCCCCCGCCGACGATTTTGACAAGCTGTCCGGTTTCCACCCTGTCGCTCAGCTGCATATTGTTCAGGAAGGAAAACTCCTCCAATCTGTCCTGGGCAACACCCATGGTACGGAACGCATCGGCAAGGGTCCCGGCCCGGTCGACCCTTCTGATAACGATTCGCTCAGGGTTCACGTCAATCTTTGAACGGTCAGTCAGTTTGGCAAAGCCATTCATTGTGGACTCAAAGTTCGACAGGAAGTTATTAAAGTTTTCCTGAAGGGAGACCCCGTGAAACACATAATAGCTGCCGTTGTCGTCAATAAAGGTAGATAAAACGGAAATGGTTTGCTGCGCTCCCGTGTTCTGGTTTTGGGTTGTCTGGCCCGAAACCGCTTGAATAGCCGGCATTCCGTTGATGGTGGTCCGCCTGCTCTCTCTGACGTTCAGGTTCATCTGCTGAAGCGTGCCCTGGGCCGCCTCCTCCAGGGTGTTTCCCCGGGCAAAGGTAAAAATCATCAGTGCATTTCCGTCTTCCGGCCCCATCCTTACCTGCATGGGCGAGTTTTCCAGCTTCCAGTTTCGTGGGAATGGGAATTGAAACAACAGGTCCGGGTGGTAAAAGGTATTTCCTTCCACGTATCCCTGCCTTGGGTCCTCGCCATACACCATCCCGTCAATAAGCTGAAGGTAGCTATTGGTGTTAACCTTCCAGTCCCGCGGACCAAGGCTGTCTTTCCAGGCCTGGGCCAGTTCGGTTACCGTGCCGTGCCGGTCGCCGGGGTCGGGGTGTGTAGACAGCAGGGTGGGAATTCCGGCGTGGTCGCTTTCCAGATTCATCCTTTCCAGGAGTTGGAAGAATTCTCCAAACTTCTGACTGTCATATCCGATCTTGGTCGTATATTCAACCCCGAGGCGATCTGATTCCCGTTCGTCGTCGCGGCTATACTTCAGGAACAATAGTTGCATGCCCTGCATTGCATAGGAGCCATATTCCCGAAATTGCTCGAAGGCAACCATCCCGCCGATCAGCAGCAATTGCCCGAGCTGTTGCTTGGCCTGCCTGCTCACCGAGTGGCGTGCGGTAATATGGCCCATTTCATGGGCCAGTACGCCCACCATTTCGGCCTCATTGTTAAAATGGGCCAGGATGCCACGGGTAAAATAGATATACCCGCCGGGTACGGCGAAGGCATTGATGACCGGCGAATCCAGAATCCTGAAATGGTACTCCAGGTTGGGACGGTGTGAAATCAACCCCATCTCATTGCCCTTTTCCTTAATGAAGGCAAGCAGGGGTTCATTCTCATAAGCGCCGAAGGTGGCCATCACCTGGGGGTCGTATTCCGCCCCCAGTTGGATCTCCTGGCGCTCTGACATCATTACCAGCTGCCTGTTGCCAGTAACCGGGTTGCGGGCGCAAGCCGTAATAAGCAATGTGCCAGCCAGAAGGAAGAAAAGCCACAACCCGGGCTGCATTCTGTTGCCGGGCCGTAATTTGTTATACAAAGTGTGCCACCTGTCTTGTGAAGGGGAGAAAGGACGCGCCAGTTTCTTAACCGGTTGTCTGCTTGGGGGAGTACTCGAATGGTTCATATGCGTTGTAATTAAGCTTATACAACTGTTAAGTTACGAATTTTTGGCCGGAAAAACGCCCTCCCCGGCGGGTTTTTTAACCTCCGGACGGACTATTTTCTCAGTCTCCAAATCAGAATTGCGGCAGTGGCTGCCAGCAGCCAGAGTGGCCAGATGCTGAACAGGAACAATACCGCATCCACTATTCCGGTCCAACCCCGGTGCAGCGCCTGCTTCAGCTGTTCTCCGAAGCGGTCCCTTTCGCCCGGCTCAAAGCGAAATTCCTGTTCGCGGGTGAGCATCAACTCCAACGTGGAGAGGTCTACCCGATCCTGCAGGTAACGCAACCTACCCACGGTGCTGTCGATCTCTTCCTGAAGCTGGCGGATCCTGTTCTCAACTTCCAGGATCTCCTGTACAGTGTTTGCGCGCCCGAGCAGCTCCCGGTAGCGTTCCAGGTAAATACGCATGCTGGCCAGGCGGGTTTCCATGTCGATGAACTGTTCGGTGACATCACGTGCGTTCACCTCTTTGTACAGCACCCGTCCGCCACCGCCTTCCAGGGCGGAAGACAGCAGTTCGAAATTACCGGCCGGCACCCGTATGCTCAGGTGGTAGCTGGATTCCCGGTCGGTGTCATGGTAGCGTTCATTGGCATAATAGGCGTCGTAAGCGGTTACCAGGGAGTCAGCGCGGAGACGGGCCGCTTCCAGGTCGTTTACTTTCAGTCCCATGCGGCCGTCGCGGATGATCCGTTGCTTGTCCACTTCCCTGTCAGCCATCACAGGCTCACCGCCACCAGGAGCGGCCATGGCCTGCCGGGTCATGGGTGTACCACCCTTATCCATGGCCACATATTGTTCCGACATGGCTTGTTCGTTCATGGCTTCAGGGGGCATCGAATTTTCGTTGGCGGATCTCCCGCAGCCGGCAGATCCAAGCAGGACGGCACCCAGCCATCCGACTATAAAAACGAATTGAATGCGTGTTTTCATGGAGGTGGTTTTTATCCTATAAACGCAACAATCCTGCCAGTGTTGTGGTGAGGCATTTGATTGCGAACGATAGCGATGGAGCTGAGCTGCAAATATTTAGAACCGGATTGATGACCTTCGCTCCGTGGGGGGCTTAACGGTAAAAAAGGCCACGTCTTCCAGTGCATGACACATATTGCACTGGTTGGTCAGGGCCTGGAAGCTTTCGTCGAACAACTGCCTGTCTCCGCTTTCTGCGGCTGCCTGCATTGCCGGCAGAGCCATGGTCATGAAATTTTCTGCCGACGGGGCCCTTAGTGGACGGCGCTGGAATCCGCTTTCAATGGCAGACTGCAATTTTTCTGCCTGGTAGACGGCATACCCCCAATTCTCATCTTCACCGGCCCAGAAAAGCTCGGAATACCGGTAATCTACTTCCACCATGGCCATATCGAAGCCCCTGAACTGGCCTTCGATCATTTCTATTTTTTCTGCTTCACTGCCCCGGATCCATTCTCCCTGTGCGGGCTCTGGTGCTTGCTGGTTGCATGCGTGGAAAACGAATGTGGCGGCGATTGCAATAAACAATGCGGGAATAAGTTTGTAGTTCATAACATATTGATTTTAAAATGTGTATCATGCCTGGGTGCAAGCATTTTCATCGCATGGATGCCTGGTGAACTTGCTGGCATTCACAAATATAACAAATATGTTCGATTAGGACCGGTAATTTACGGATGAACAACAGCTAATTCAAAGCGTTTTAAATAGCTAATGAGACAATTTGTACGCGGCAATTTCTGGAGGGATCTCCCGGGTCCGATTTTCATGCTGGCCCCGATGGAGGACGTCACCGATACGGCTTTCCGTGAGCTGGTGCTCAGGATGAGCCAAGCCGGCAGCCTGCATGTGCTGTTTACCGAGTTTGCCTCGACCGACGGGATCTGCCATGAGCGGGGGAGGGAGTCGGCGGTGCAGCGCCTGGTGGTTTCAGCGGGAGAAAGGCAATTGCTGCAGCAGAAAAACGTGAAGCTGGTGGCACAGATATGGGGAAGCCGGCCGGAGAAATTTGCCGAAGCCCTGAAATACATCACTGGGCATTTTCAATTTGACGGGATTGACATCAATATGGGTTGCCCGGTGCGCAAAATCGTTTCGCAGGGCGGATGTTCGGCGCTAATTGACAATGAGCCTTTGGCGGGGGAGATTATCCATGCCGTGCGGGAGGCAAGCAGCCTGCCCGTCAGCGTCAAAACCCGTCTGGGCGTTAAGAAGGTGGACACCGAACGTTGGATGGGTTTTCTTTTGTCTCAGCCGGTAGATGCCATTGTTCTGCACGGGCGCACGCAGAAGCAAATGTCTGACGGACTGGCAGACTGGGGCGAGATCGGGAAGGCGGCGCGGCTGCGGGACCAAATCGCTCCACATATAAGGATAATCGGGAACGGGGATGTAAACTCCTTGGACGAAGCCGGGCAGAAAACAAGCGATTTCGGACTGGATGGGGTCATGATCGGTCGCGGCATATTTCACAACCCTTGGCTCTTCGCTCCGGAAAAAGAAACGCCCGGTGCCCTGGAAAGGCTTGAGACCCTGCTTGCCCACCTTGACCTGTTTGAGTCCAATTGGGGGGACCGCAAGCATTTCCTGATCCTGAGGCGCTTCTTCAAGATCTATTTGTCAGAATTCCCGGGCGCAGCCGACATGCGCAACCGTATGATGCAGGCCACGGGTTTTGAGGAGGCCCGGGCCATCGCTGCGGAGGCGATAAATGAATTGGGTGGGTAGTCGCAAATCAGAGCTGTCCTGCAACCTGGGTTCCGGGTTGCTTAGATCAATCTTTCCGGGTCAGTGCGGCGTTGATGCGGATGCGATCGATGAGCAGTTTGATGGTGGTGTCAAGGGTGCTTCCCTCGCGGTAGTCGGCCGGGGCGATGTAGTCTACCCGGCCTTGCTCCACCAGTTCCCGGCAAAGCGTCAGCTGTTTTTCCCTTTCTTCCGGCTCGGCCAGTACCTCGGGGTAAACGGCCACGGTGGCCCCTCCCTGGTATTTCATCATCTTCATCGAGGGCACATCGGTTTCCCCGTCTCCGATATAAATCATTCGCGAAAACGGAACCGGTTTTTCCTCTTCCGGCAGATGTTTGTTGATCAGGGTGTTGTCATGGGAGTTGTCGATCCCCTTGTTGATGCGGAACAGGTACTGCGTCTTGTTGGTATAATTGATGGCCAGGGCCGCCCATTCTGCCACTCCCTCCGCGTCATACTTGAAGCCCGAGGCAAAAATATTCCGGAAGTGCCCGGCAATGGTGGTCCCGGAAATAAACTCCCTGAGTCCGGAAGAGATGATGTGGTGTTCCAGTTTGATTCCCTGCCCAAAGGCATACCGATTGATCCGCTCAAACCAGTCAGACACCCCCGGAAAAAAAGCAATGTCGCGCCCAAAGTTTACAAAGTCTTCCCGTCGGATGGGGATGTCCTGTTCCCTGGCCTTTTCCAGCATCAGCCGCATATACGACAGGATGCCGTCCATGTCGTTTTCTGTGGCGATCCGGTTGGCTTCCGCCCAGAAATCCGCTTTTTCAATGCCCAGCTTAGGCAGAAAGGAATGTTCCTGCATATTCCCGGGTGCCAGGGTGCCGTCAAAGTCATAGGCAATGGCGGCGATGATTGGTTTTGTTTCCATACACACAAATATGGGAAAAAATTTCCTTCGTTATCAATCTTTTACGGCCGCAGTCGGCAATCGGTCCCACTACGCATAAATCGATTTGATGAAAATACAAATTCCTTAAATTTGCATGCGTTTTTACCGTTCAAAAATGTCCGACGTATTTATATAACATATTTCCATGAACCGCTCCCTTTTCCTCATTGGCCTGCTGCTGGTCCTTTCGTTCACGATGTGCAACGGCTCCCGACCGGCAAACGAATCACCCTACCCTGATGGCCTTGTTTCATCGTCGGATGGGTTCCCCCTGTTCAACCCCTTTAAAATCGCGATCGACCCGATGGAACGGTTGCTGCTGGTGAACATCGAGAACGACCCGGACAGCGTCTATATTGGCTTTGAACCCCAGGTATTTGACGACCCGGTGAATGGGCAGGGCATGCTGGTGATCGCCTGGCGGGTGGATGGAAGGGTGGATGTTTTCCACCAGCCGTCACTCAGTCTTGATCCCGAGAAATACGACATTGCCGGGAAAGGCCTTGCACATATGGCGGAGCGGGAAATGAAGGAAGCCTTTTTCCATGTAGACGAAAAAGGGGTACAGGCCCTGGTCGAATTTGAGGACCTGCTGGGCCGTGAAGTGCATGTATCCATCAGTGAGGGAAATCCCAGGAAGCGCAAGCCGTTCGGACTCCTTGCCCCGATGGGGGATGCGGCAGAGAACCCTTCAGCCATGCCCCTTGTGTTGTTGCATGATTTTTATTTTGTCCGGCAGAAGCATACGGAAATCTCCGTGCGCATTGACCAAAAGGAGCACCACATAGACAAGCTGCCCATGCCGATTGACCGGACCAAAATGTATTTCACCCGTTACAGTCCGACGCCATTCATCGTGACCCTGAATCCGGCTATTGACGGATTGATTATGCTCCTTTCAGCAGAACCAGGCAGGGATGTAATGGATCTGCCGGCAGGCACAGGCCAGGAGGCCTCGCATGGGGATTCCCCCGGCCGCTTGCCGGCCGGAAACTATGGCCGTATGCCGGCAGGTACAACAGGCTCCATCGGTTTGTCGTGGGACGGGCCGGTTGCCGGGATCGCCTATGTAAAGCAAAGCGATGGCAAGCATGAAATCACGCTCGCATTCGATCCGCCCTTCCCGAACCTGGAGGCCCTGCCGGATGGGGCGAACGTAAGCGGAAAATTTGTGGTGCAGGGGCATCCGACAACAGGCAAAATAACCGGTGATTACCTGGTCATGAAAACCGGGCAGCGGCTGCACCTGGAAATGGTCCCCTCAGGAGGTTGGATCCCCAATGAAAGGAAACTGTCCGTCAGGATCATTTACCGCATGGCAAAGCTCTTCAGGGAGTGGCCAAAGACTTACCGCTGGACGGCCGCGGTGGAAATCCACGATGACGGCCAGGCCCATATGCGGTCAGGCTGGGAGCGTATCCGCAATGATTAAACACGGGCGCAGAAGCATCCTTGACCGTGAATAGTGTGGCTTATGATTAGGCTTTTCATACATTTGTCCGGTATTGCCCATCAATCGCATCATAAAAACAAGCCAAAATGGAATACCTGAAGTTTACCCTCATGTTTTTCGTGGTCCACACCGTGGCCTATTATGTGGCCGGAACCATCAATTATTATTTCTCGAAAAATCTCTATGGCGGAAGGGAACAGCTGTATGAATCTTTTTTAAGGAATATGTCTGACAAGGCAGAAGCCCGTCGGGTGGGCAGGTGGTTGATCCCGGCACAGCTGATCAGGGCCGTACTGATGTCGGTGGTTCTCTATCCCGTGTTGGGTGCCCTGGGGGAAATGAGCTTTATGATGCGCTTCGCCTTTATGGGGGGCATCATGTTCGTGTATGCAGACTGCTGCAGCGCGATTCCGTTCTCCAATACGATTGAGGGACTGGTTTACATGAAGAAGGAGTTTGTCCGCCGCAAAATCTTCTGGCTGATACAGTCGGAAGCAGTGGTTTATTCCCTTATCTTCGGCTTGGCCTCGGCCTGGTTACTTTTTTAGACCAAACCAATGGATCGGACACCTATGCAGGAGCTGCTCGCAGAGCTACAGTCCCTCGGCTCGGAAGAAAAAGCCGCCGGGGCGGCCAGGTTTTTCAAGACCGGGAAGGGGGAGTATGGCGAGGGGGATGTGTTTCTCGGAGTGTCTGTCCCCGATCAGCGTAAGCTGGCCGGGAAATACCGTGACATGCTGTCGCTGGATGACCTGGCAGTCATGCTTGACTCAAGATTGCATGAGGTGCGCCTGACGGCTGTGTTCATCCTGGTGGAGAAATTCAGGCTGGCGCAAACGGAGGAAGAGCGGCAAGCGGTGGTTAATGCCTACCTGGACAACCTGCATGGGACCAACAACTGGGACCTGGTCGATTCTTCGGCGCACAAGATCCTGGGACCCTGGCTGGCGGAGCGGGACCGTAGCCTGCTTTACGAGATGGCCGGTTCGGGGGAACTCTGGCAGCAGC
>SLNU01000208.1 GCA_007132865.1 Bacteroidales bacterium
GACGGTGAAAGAGAATGAAGCAGGGGGGCTTTCTGTGTGGTAGGCGTTGAGGGCCTTGACCTGGAACACATAATCACCTTCTCTCAAATTGGTATATTCCTTGAAGTTCACTGACTCCCAGACGGACCAGTTTTCCTCAAAGCCGAGCAGCCGATAGGCAAACCGGCCGGTTTCCTCGAAAGACGGACTGGCATACCTGAAAATGACGGAATTGGCGGCATGGGGGATTTCCAGTCGGTCGGCGGACCCGGTTTCTGTGTCCCGATCAGGGTCGGACATCACCATATGACCGTCTTTCCCCTGGAAGACCACTTCCCTGATATAAACGGGTTCGGGCATGCCCGGGGGGTCCTTGATGACCGAGGCATCGTAATGTATCAGTCCGTTCTGGGAACCAATGAACACATTCTGATGGTCCAGGATCAGGATGCTTTCAAATGCCGGCAGCAACATGGAGTTGATCCGCTGGAACGGGGTGTGGATGTCCTGGTAAGTCCCGTTTTCAAGGAGCCGGTACACGCCCATGGCCGTCGTGGTAAAATACCAGATGTTTCCCACCTGGTCCTGGTGCAGTTTGTCCAGAAAATCAGCCTGTCCAAACACATTCTCCCACAACGAATGCCTCCGGAAGCCATTGCTGGCTTCATCGAACCGAAAAATGCCACTGCGGGTGGTAACCACCAGTTCATTGTTCAGCCACTGCAGGTTGTAAGGCAGCTCTGCCGGCAGGTTTTCTGCCGGACCGAACAGCTTCACGGCTTCCACCCGTTGCAGGTCCCCGCTGGGCGTTACCCGGAACAGTCCCCTGTAGCCATGTGAGATCCAGATGCTTCCGTCATGGTCTTGCAGCATGGACCGGCTCGACTCGCTGAATCCCCCAAGCTCCCCCTGGTACTGCCATTGTCCCTGCTCCCTGCTGAACCAGCTCAGGCCGTTGTAGGTCCCTGCAACAATGGTATCTGCGCTGCCTTTGTGGGGGATGAAGTACCAGTAACCACTGTGGTCGGATAGTTTTCTGGCTGTTTTCCCGCTTACCAGGAAGGCCCCGAAGTTGTGGGCACAGAAAAGTTCCCCGTTTACCTCCTGCAGGTTCCAGACCTGTCCCTCTGTGCCCGGGACCAGCTCAAAGGATTTGTCGGGCAAATCATGTGCGTCGAGTTTATCCAGTTCCATTACATAAAGTCCCTGGTTGGTGCCTACAAAAAGCTTCCCTTCAAAAACGAGGGAGGCATAGGTGCTTTCAAGCCCGAAATTATGGTCCAGCAGGCTGATGGGCGAATTCAGCTCAATAAAGTCGATCCCGTTGTCCAGGCCTAGCCAGAGGTTATGCCTTCTGTCCTCGAACAATCCGAGTACGGTATTGTTCTGCAAGCCCCTGAAGCGGTTGATGTGCTGCACCACCGCCCCGTCAGGGCCGGCAATGTATACCCCGTTCTGTACCGTTCCGAATACAAAATAGCCATTGGATAGCTGCAGGGCGGAGAACAAATTGTATCTGCGCAGAAATTGATTCAGCGGAATGTCCCATGGCGTCAGCTCCTTTCCGTCAAAGATGAAGAGTCCTTCGTTGTTGGTGCCGATGATGATCCGGCCATTATTGAACGGCAGAATGCTCCTTATCTCATTGCGGAAAAAGACCGGGTCATCGCTGAGCGGTTCGAGCACCTGCCCGGTCAACCCCATCAGTCCCCTTTCCCGGTCGATGATATACAGGCGGTCCCGCACCAGGTAGGACAGGCTGAAATCGGTTGGCGGTTCCAGCACACGAATCCTGGTCCCGTCGTAGATAAAAGCGGAACGGTAGGACTGAAAAATGACCTCCCGGGAGGTCTGGTGGATTCGCCATACCTCATCAAAAGAGCGAAAAGCCATCGGGATCAGGTGGGTAAGGGAATGGTATTCCAGGCCTCCGTTGGTTCCCCTTTCAAAATAGCCGATTTCTTCAAATGCACCGGCATAGATCCTTTCCCCCACCGCAAGCACCGACCTGGGGATGGAGTTATTCGGTACGGGATACAACTGCCAGCTGTGCCCGTCAAACTCCAGTAGTCCGTCGTTGTTCCCAAAATACATGAACCCTTTGCTGCATTGGGTGACGGACCAGTTCTGGTTGCTGGCATTGTATAGTGTTTTCGGATAGTTGTTGATGAACGGAGTCCCAGTTTTTTTTATTCCGGCCGCGCCCCCTGCCGCCCATGCATAGGAGAGGACTATTACCAGCAGCAAACTGGCACGAAAGTGTGGCGTAAGGCGGCAAGGTTTTACCATGGGGCAGCGAGAGACCAGTGTTGTCCGGATTAGGATATAATACCTGGAACTAAAGTAAGAAATTTTGTTCAGAAATCGTCCCCATGTGCCGTGCGCCGGATGATCTCATTTTGCAGGTCTGTTCCCAGGTCGTTGAAATAGTCGCTGTAACCGGCTACCCTTACAATAAGGTCACGGAATTTTTCGGGATGCTCCTGGGCCTGGCGGAGGGTGTCAGCGGATACCACGTTGAATTGTATGTGGTGGCCGTCCATCCTGAAATAAGCCCTGATCAGTGCCGTGAGTTTTTTTTGGTTTTCTCCGCCCCGAAACAGGGCAGGCGTAAATTTCTGGTTCAGCAGGGTGCCTCCGGTTTTGACGTGGTCAATCTTTGATGCTGATCTAAGTACCGCTGTCGGGCCTTTGCGGTCGCCGCCCTGCACCGGACTGATCCCTTCTGACAGGGGCATCCCTGCTTTGCGTCCGTCAGGCATGGCACCTGTCACGCTGCCAAAATAGATATGGCAGGTGGTCGGAAGCAGGTTGATTCTGTGATGGCCTCCGCGGTAACATGGCCGGCCGTCCACGGCATGGAAGAACATATTGAACACCCTGACGGCCTGCGCATCTGCATAATCCTCGTCATTTCCGTATTTGGGTGTTTCATACAGCAGGGCCTCCAGCAATTCATCCTCTTGTTTGAAATCTGCCTTGAGGGCCTGCAGCATCCGTCCCATTGAAACTGATTTTTTGTCAAAGACATGGTAGCACAGTGCCGCCAGGCTGTCTGTCACACTGCCCAGTCCGACTCCCTGTATATAACTGGAATTGTATCGTGCTCCGCCGGCATTGTAGTCCATGCCATTCGTGATGCAATCCTCAATGAGCAGGGAGAGAAAAGGCGCGGGAAGCTCCGTGGCAAACAATTTTTCAATGGCATCGTTGCCCTGCATTTTTATTCCGGCGAAGTACCGGATCTGCTCTTCATAGGCATGCAGCAGGTCATTGAAGTCCCGGAAATCCTCCGGATCCCCGGTTTGCAGACCCGCCTGCTTCCCGGTGCGGCTGTCAAAACCGTTGGTCAGCGTCAGCTCCAGGATTTTTGCCAGGTTAAAATACCCGGTGAGGAAATAGGCTTCGGTGCCGAACGCTCCGGCCTCCACACAACCGGAAGCCCCTCCGTTGCGGGCATCCTCAATGCTTTTCCCCTGCCTTAGCAATTCCTGTATGATGGCATCGGTGTTGAACAGGGATGGCTGCCCAAAACCGGTCCGGATGATCTCCAGTGCCTTGTGCACCAGCCTTTCCGGGTTCTTCTTGCTCAGCTGCACCATGGAACTGGGTTGCAGCAGCCTCATTTCACCAATCACCTCGAGAATCAGCCAGGTCATAGGATTCACAGCGTCCTGGCCACCTTCGGTGAGTCCGCCCACATTGATCAGACAAAAATCTGTATAAGTGTTGCTTTCCTGGGCGGTCACCCCCATTTTTGGAGGTGCCGGGTGGTTGTTGAACTTTACCCAGAAGCATTGCAGCAACTCCCTGGCCTGCTCAAGGGTCAGGCTGCCGTTGCCGGTCTCTCTTTGATAAAAGGGCAGCAGGTGCTGGTCCAGCCTGCCCGGGTTGAAACTGTCCCACGGGTTGAGTTCGGTGATGACACCCAGATGGATGAACCAGTAGTGCTGCAGGGCTTCGTGAAAGGTTTCGGGAGCATGGGCCGGCACCCTGCGGCAGATCGCAGCCATGCGTTGCAATTCAATTTTTCTCGAAGGGGTTTTTTCTGTCCGGGCACGCTCCTCAAGCTCCGTCGCATGCCTTTCTGCGTACCGGATCAGGGCCTTTGCGGCGATGATCATGGCCCGCAGCTCCGCAGTTTTGTCCTGCGCCAAGGGATCCTCTTCCAGCCTTGCAAGCGCATTCTCACATTCTGCAATCAGGTCCAGCATGCCATTCTGCCATCCTTTGTTGCCCAGCACGGTATGACCCGGTGCACGCTGTTCCTGGAACTCGGTGAAGACCCCTGCCTGGTAGGCATTCAGCCATTCCGGCCTCATCAGTGCCATCAGCTTGTCCCGGTTGGACCGCCCCTTCCAGAAAGGGATGATCTCTTCCCGGTAGGCCTTGCGGGTGGAATCACTGACGCTGAACGAGACCTTGGGCCTGTGGTGCAAAATATCCAGGTCCTCCATCGAGTGGAGGCTGATCTCCGGATAGGTGGGGGTGGCCTTGGGGGCCGGCCCCCTTTCCCCGGCGATCAACTCCATGTCCCCAATATACAATGCTTTGTTATCCAGAATGTATGCGAAGCATAGCGCGCGTTGCACCGGAACGGGTTCATCCTGAGGGAGGTGGTCCCGGTAAAACCGGGTAAGCAGGAGCGCCCGCTCATGGCTGAGCGTATTTTCGGCTTCCAGGCTTTCCTTCCTTAGCTGCTCGACTCTTTTGTTCATCATCCCCCTATTTTTACTTCAAAGCCACCTTCCTCAAAGACCTTTTTGCAGCGTGCTGTCTGTTCCGAGCTGACAACGTCGCTGTTCCACGCATGGGCAGCCATTCCCATTGCCTCGTATTTTTGTCTTCCGAGCCGGTGATGGGGAAGCAGGTCCACCCGCACCACCCGGTTTCTGACCCGGCCCAGAAGTTCCCGGATGGCCAGCATCTGTTCCGGTTGCTCATTAAATCCCGGAATGACCGGGATCCGCACATAGACCCGGGGCCCGTCTTCCGGAATCGAGAGAAGATTTTTCAGGATCAGTTTATTGTCCTCCCCGGTCTGTTGAAGATGCCTGGCGGGGTCGGCGGACTTCAGGTCAAACAGCAGGGCATCTGCGAGGAGGGCGACATCGGCAAAGACGGCTTCCGGGGCATGGCCAGAAGTGTCCACCGCTGTATGGATGCCCTCCCCGGCAGATCGTACCAGCATTTCCTTAAGGAATTCCGGCTGGGCCAGTGGCTCTCCCCCCGAAAATGTAAGCCCGCCACCGCTCTCTTCAAAGAACAGGCGGTCCCTCAACAGCTCTTCCATCAGGTCCCCTGCTTCCACCCAACGACCGACTTGCTCTTTTACGTTACGGGTCCTGCCATTCACCGACCGGCAGCGTGTGATGGTCTGTGGCTCACCACTGATGCCTTCCGGGTTGTGGCACCAGATACAATGCAACGGACAGCCCTTAAAAAAAACCGTGGTACGGATTCCCGGTCCATCATGTACCGAATACCTGCGGATGTCAAATACCAGTCCTTTTTCCATGTAGGGCTGCTTGTTGTCATTGTGTGGGTTCCCCTTGCAGGGACCTGCGGAATTCCTTTGGTGTGATGCCATTCATTTTGCGGAATACACGGTTGAAATAGGAGAGGTTGGCAAATCCCGCTTCGCTGGCGACCTGAGAAATGCTGAGTTCCCGGTCGGCCAGCAGGTGGCAGGCATTGGTAATCCGGACCTCATTCAGGAACTCGGTAAGTGTCTTGCGGGTCCTTTCCTTGAAAAACCGGCAGAAGGCTTCCTTGTTCATTCCCGCCACATCAGCCACTTCTGCCAGCTTAACCTGGCGGTTGCTTTCCTCCATCAGGTAGCGCATGACCTCGTCCATGCGTTTGCCTTCCTTTCTGGAATAATTTTTTACCGTGGTCATTTGGTTCAGTCGCTTGAGCACATTCCCTTCCATGATATGGTCCAGGATCTCCATGCTCTGTATGACCCTTGGCAGTCCGGTAAGCGACCTCAGGCGGATCAAGCGCTTTTTGATGAACTGACTTTCATCCATTATCCTGTAACAGCCGTTCAGCTTCCAGAAAAAGCCAAGCAGGTCCTTGAATTCCTGGATCGGGGCCAGGTACGCCCCCATGATCTTCAGGTCGAAGAACAGGGATTCACTATGGGCCCTCTTTTCTGAATCGTTTTGGTAATAGCTGTCATCATTCCGGAACACATGGGGTATGCCTGGTCCAAGCATATAAAGATCCCCCGGCCGGAACCTCCCGATATAGTCTCCCACTACCAGGTTTCCAACCCCCTGGAAGATTCTGGTGAGCTGGACTTCAGGATGCTGGTGGAGCTGGTCAAAAAAATGGGGCAGGTCATCCACCTGGTGCCTTATCAGCTCATTGTCCGGTTTGGGGATTTTAAATTTTAAGATTCCCATTACAATTTTAGTATGTATCCGGCCAAATGTACGAAAAAATGTCAATCGGGTACTAAGTTTGGAGCGCTTTGGGACAAATTCTTAAAAAAAACTTTGTTCTTCATATGAAATAAATATTTTTGTGGCAGCTGTCCTGTCTTACCTAACCAATATCCGTGGCCATGAAAAGAAACTTAACGGCAAGCGCACTCGCCTTGCTTCTTTGTCTGCCTGCCTTCTCAGGTGGATTTGAATTTTACGAGGCCATATCCACCTTCCAGGCCGACCGGGCGGCCCTGGAAAGAAAATATACCCTGAAAGAGACGCAGGAGTACTATGATCGGATGGAT
This sequence comes from Bacteroidales bacterium, assembly GCA_007132865.1. The sequence goes on from SLNU01000208.1 coordinate 6,719, forward strand.
CAGTTGTATGCAGGCTGGCTCGCGCATTTAAAGACAGTTGATTACCAGGGATTGTCGTCGGATGGGAAGATCGACTACCTGCTGTTCAGCAATTTTTTGGAAAAAACCCTCTTTTTTCATGACCTGAACGAGCAGGCATTCCAGGAGGTGGCATTCGTGACAGTTTTTGCGGACGACCTGTACAGGTTTATCCGGGAGCGCCGCAGGGGGAAGGACATCGACGGTCAGAAAAAATCGAACCTGTTCTTTGAGGCTTCCCGGCAGTTCAGGGAGGCTGCTGAAAAATTGGATGAACAGCCCCTGTTTGAAAACTGGATGGTGGCCGACAAGGCCGCTTCCGTGGTCAGTGACCTGCAAAACAACCTTTCCGAGGCCTATGGTTTCTATTTCGGCTACCACCCTGAGTTCACATGGTGGGCCGAAGCCCCTTTCAAACAATTGCAGTCTGATATCGAACGCTACCGGAAAAAACTGCAAGCACATTATTCCACCGCCCTGGCAAGGGATGACGGCAGTGGGATCGTCGGGAAGCCGGAAGGACGCCACGCCCTGATCAACCGGCTGCAATACGAGTTTATCCCCTACACTCCCGAAGAGCTGCTGGAAGTAGGTCGGGAACAGCTGGACTGGTGCCGGAATGAAATGGTACTTGCCGCCCGTGAAATGGGCTTTGGGGAAGACTGGCGTGCCGCGCTTGAGCATGTGAAAAACCAATACGTTCCCGCAGGTGCGCAGCCTGCCATGATCAACCGCCTGGCGGAGGAAGCCATTGCCTTCATTGAGGACAATGACCTGCTGACCGTCCCTGACCTGGCCAAAGAAACCTGGCGCATGCAGATGATGAGTCCCGAAGCCCAGCTCGTAAGTCCATTTTTCCTGGGCGGAGAAGTGATACGAATTTCCTATCCGACAAATACAATGGATCATGATGCCAAAATGATGAGCCTCAGGGGCAACAACCCCCATTTCTGCATGGCGACCGTGCACCACGAGCTGATTGCCGGCCACCACTTGCAGGGGTTCATGAACCAGCGCCACAAACCCTATAGGCGGGTCCTGGGAACCCCCTTCTGGACTGAAGGCTGGGCACTATACTGGGAGTTCCTGCTGTATGAAAAAGGCCTGCCCCCGACCCCGGAAGACCGCATGGGATTCCTGTTCTGGAGGAAGCACCGGGCCGCGAGGATTATTTTCTCGCTGAACTATCACCTGGGCAATATGGGACCGCAGGAGTGCATTGACTTCCTGGTGCGTGAAGTCGGACATGAAAGGGCGAATGCCGAGGCGGAAGTGCGGCGTTCCTTTACCGGGCGGTACGATCCCCTTTACCAAATTGCCTATATGATCGGGGGCATTCAGTTTCAGGCCCTGCGCCGGGAGTTGGTGGACGAGGGACAAATGGGCCTGAAGGAATTCCACGATGCGGTGCTCAGGCAGAACAATGTGCCCGTGGAGCTGCTCAGGGCCATCCTCATGGAGAAAGACCTGCCCGAAGATTATTCAACCAACTGGCGCTTCCTGGATAATTAGTCCAATCCAATCCGATAAAACCTTTTCCATCCGCCAAACCATTTCTATCCGACAAAAATAATTCCACCCGATGCAAGAAAAGCAACAGTTTTTTTCAAACAAACTTGGTTTTATTATGGCAGCCATCGCCATGGCTGTCGGTACAGGCAATATCTGGAGGTTCCCACGCATGGCGGCTGCCCATGGGGGTGGTTCCTTTTTGATTATCCTGATCATTGCGGTTATTGTTTGCTCTGTCCCTTTGCTGATGTCTGAGATGGCCATCGGCCGGCATACCCGCAAGGGTTCTGTGGGGGCGATGGGGGACTTCATGGGTCGGCGGTTCAACTGGGTTGGGGCCTGGATGGGTTTTGTCTGCATTGCCATCATGTTCTATTACAGCGTGGTTACGGGCTGGACCATCAAATACGTGGTGCTGGCCCTGCAGGGAAATTTCACCCAGGGAAGCGACACCAAGGTTTTGTGGGAAACCTTCTCCACAAATCCAAGGGAAACCATTTTTTATCACATGCTTGCCATGGGGCTGGCTTTCGGGATACTTTACCAGGGCGTGGTCAAGGGAATAGAGCGTTTCTCCAAAATTATTCTCCCGCTGCTGGCCCTGTTGCTGGTTGCCGGTGCCATCCGGGCGCTGACCCTTCCGGGGGCCTCGCTTGGGGTGCAATACCTCTTCCGGATCGATATGGACTACCTGCTGAACCCGCGTACCTGGCTGGAGGGGTTCACCCAGGCTGCCTGGTCGACCGGGGCAGGATGGGCACTGATGATGACTTATTCCATCTATACCAAGCCCAAAGACTCAATAGGAGGGAGCATGTTTGTGGTGGCCTATGCCGATGTGGCGGTGGCCATTATTGCAGGACTGGCCATCCTGCCGACCATTTTTGCGCTGGCTCCGAGCATGGATTATGCGAATGAGGCGCTGGCGTCGGGGAATGTCGGACTGACTTTCATTTATATGTCGGAATTGTTTACGACCATGCCCGGGGGGGGACTGATGGCGGTGTTCTTTTTCTTATGCCTGGCGTTTGCGGCCATTTCCTCGCTGATTTCGATGGTGGAGGTCGGGGTAGCCAATCTGGTCACTGCCGGATGGAACCGCAAAAGGGCGGTGATGCTGACCTGTGCAGCGGGCTTCGTATGTGGCATTCCCTCGGCCTATAGTTTGAATCTCCTGAACAACCAGGACTTCGTATGGGGGGTGGCCCTGCTGCTCAGCGGCATGTTCACCGCCATCGCCATCATGAAGTTCGGGGTCGAAAAAGTCCGCGTGGAACACCTGAACCAGCTTGGTGCAAAGGTGAAGATCGGGCGCTGGTACAACTGGCTGATCTACCTGAACCCCATCATCATCGGTATCATCTTCATTTGGCTGATATACCAGTCCATCGTCTCAGACGTGGAAAACTGGTGGAATCCCCTTGCTGCCGAAAGCACCGGAACGATGGTGGTGCAGTGGATTCTGGTACTGGCCGTTTTATTGCTTGCGAACAGGTGGATCGGAAAATTCTTCAATCCACCAGCTTCCGAACAAGCAAGCGAGCCTCAATAACCGAACCTTCAGACCAGGCGGGGGAACCTCAATAACTGAACCTTCAGACCAGGCGGGGGAACCTC
>SLNU01000099.1 GCA_007132865.1 Bacteroidales bacterium
GGCCTTCTGGCTGAAGGTGGAGTAGGAGTGGACCTTGTTTTTGAAGAGCAGCAGGGTGGTAATGACCGGCATAAGCATCATTTTATGTCCGTCTATCACCACGGAGTCGGCCATTTCTATCCCGCTGAGGAGCTGCTTGTATTTTTCACTGAAAATGGCCGCACCGCCATGGGCCCCATCCACATGGAACCACAGCCCATGCTTTTGGCAGAACCGGCCAATGGCCTGCAGGTCGTCAAACATGCCGGTGGCCGTGGAAGGTGCGCTGCCCACGACGGCCATGACCCTTAAGCCTTTCTCAGTGGCCTGGCGGTAGGCTTCCTCCAGGCGGGAAACCTCCATATGGTAATCCTTGTTGACCGGGATTTTTATGATGCCCTCGCTTCCCAGTCCCATGATACGGCAGGCACGGTCAATGCAGTAATGGGCCTCATCAGACACCATCACCGCAAGCTTTTCTCCGTGACCATCCTCCCAGACATCGGTTCCCTCCACCGCCTTCCTTGCCGCCAGCAGGGCGGTCAGGTTGGCCAGCGTGCCTCCCGAGGTGATGGAACCATCCCCGTTTTCTGAGAACCCCAGGCGCTCCAGGAAGCTCTCCACGACCAGCTTTTCGATGGCCGTGGCAGAGGGACCCACCTCATAGACGGCCATTCCGTTGTTGACAAATGCCCCCAATAAACCCGCCAGAGCCGCAACGGGCATGGACGGGGATACCTGGTGGCCCAGGTAACGGGGGTGGTGCATATGGTTGGAATATTTCAGGATGTCCTCAAAAAGACGCGTGAGCGGCTGGCCGTTCAGCTCATAATCTCTCCAGAAAGCAAGCTGCTCCTCGGGTTCTTTCCAGTCCAATACATTGATTTCCTTGTTTTTAGAGTCGGATAGGTATTTGGTGAGCAGTTCAACCAGCTCATGGCCAAGTCGGTTGAATGTTTCGGGGTCGTAAGCCTGTTGCAGTTTGCTTTCCATATGTTGGGTATTGGCTATTGGGTGTTGGTTGTTGGCTATTGGCTGTTGGGTATTGGCTATTGGGTGTTGGGTGTTGGTTATTGGGTATTGGCTGTTGGCTGTTGGGTGTTGGTTATTGGGTATTGGCTGTTGGCTGTTGGGTGTTGGTTATTGGGTATTGGCTGTTGGGTGTTGGGTGTTGGTTATTGGCTGTTGGCTGTTGGGTGTTGGTTATTGGTTATTGGCTATTGGGTGTTGGTTGTTGGCTATTGGCTATTGGGTATTGGCTGTTGGCTATTGGGTGTTGGTGGCTGGCATGGACCTTGCCTTTGGGGGCACGGGTCCAAAATTAATTCTTTTCGGGGAAAGCTTACCACCCGTCTCCGGGTTTTTACAATCTCATTCGAAATATGTCTCTTGTCCTGCATGGCCGGCTCAGAAACACGGCCGGTGGTCCTATATCTTGCATGGCGGGTCAGAACCATGGCCGGCGCGGCCTCAAACATTATGGGAGGAACATTGTTTGTACTTTGGAAACCAGACGGTGTCCGCGCGCGGGACCGGCTTACACAAGCATCTATTATCCGATGAAAAGAAATATCACAGGCATACACCATATCACTGCCCTGGCCTCCGACCCGGCAAAAAACCTTGATTTTTACACCGGGGTGCTGGGCCTGCGCCTTATCAAAAAGACGGTCAATTTCGATGCCCCTGACGTTTACCATCTCTATTACGGGGATGAAGCGGGGAGCCCCGGAAGCATTCTTACCTTTTTCCCCTACGAGGGCATCCGGCGGGGCAGCCATGGGAAGGGACTGGTCAACACGACCACCTTTTCCTTGCCCATGGATTCGATCGGTTTCTGGGAGGAAAGGCTGAAACGTTTTGGGGTGCCGCACAAAGATGCCCAGGAGCGGCTGGGGAATGAAGTATTCATTTATTTTGAGGATCCTGATGGGCTGGGCCTGGAACTGGTGTTCAATGAGCATGACCCGCGACCGGGCTTTACCTACGGCCACATTCCCGCTAAGCATGCCATCCGAGGTTTCTTCAGTGCAGAAATATGGGCCGGGGGTTATGAGCGGACTGCGGCTTTGCTTACCAATCAGATGGACCATGTGCTGATTGCCGAGCAGGGGAACAGGTTCCGTTTCGCGGCCACCGATTCCCCCGGTAACTACATCGATATACTGGTACCCAATGCCTCTGGCAATGGCATGAGCGGGGCAGGCACCATTCACCATCTGGCGTTCAGCACACCCGATGAGGAAACCCAGCTGATCGCCAGGCGGCGGATCGCCGAGCGTATGCTGAACCCGACACCGGTGATTGACAGGCAGTACTTCAAGTCCATTTATTTCAGGGAGCCTTCAGGCGTGTTGTTCGAAGTGGCGACGGAAGCGCCGGGGTTTGCTGTCGATGAACCGGTAGAAAGTTTGGGTGAGGGACTAATGCTTCCACCACGCTACGAGCCTTTCCGTGCGCAGCTGGAAAAAAGCCTTCCGGACCTGAAGCTCAATCTTGAAGCGTATCAGTAATTGCCCTTGAAGCGTATCAGTAATTGCCAGAACTTTTTTAAACATTGCCAGAACATTTTTAAAGGTATAACCATGCATACAGCCCGGATCCATAGAGCGGGACTCCCACTGGAGAGCGCAGAAAGGGTGATGATCATGATCCATGGCCGTGGGGCCACGGCCGACAATATAGTCGGACTGGCACCCCAGCTGGCGCTGGAGGGGTTTGCACTGCTGGCCCCCGAGGCAACAAACAACACCTGGTACCCACATTCTTTCATGGTCCCGCCGGAGTACAACGAACCCTGGCTGGGATCGGCCCTTGCACTGCTGGAACGCATGGAGTCGGATCTGGTAAGTGACGGCTTTGCCCCGGACGACATCTGGTTTCTGGGCTTTTCGCAAGGGGCTTGTCTGACGCTGGAATATACGGCCCGACATGCGAAGCGTTATGGCGGGGTGATTGCTTTTACAGGCGGACTAATCGGGGATCGCGTCCGCCAGGAAAATTATCACGGGGACTTTGCCCGAACCCCTGTTTTCTTAGGTAGCAGTGACCCCGACATGCATATACCGGTGGGGCGTGTGCATGAATCAGGGAAGATCTTACAGGACATGAATGCCGATGTGCATATACAAATCTACCCGGATATGGGGCATACCATCAGTGAAGAGGAAATTTTGTTCGTTAACGAACGGATACTCCGCTCAGCTTCCGGACCGCCTGACGCCTGAAGAGCCGCTGGTGCGGACATCCACAACCGGACTCCCGCCAACAATTCTAAGGTCGGATGAGCCGGAAAGGGAGCCGGTGACTCTTTGGGTGATAGTGGCCCACATATCTGATGAGCCGCTCAGTCTGACACTTGCTACGGCACATTCAAAATTCTGGCCCCTGAAATCGCTGGAACCGCTGGCGGTGACCTCCGCAAAAGCTGCAAATCCGCCAATATGTACGTCTGATGAACCCGAAGAATTGACATACAACTCATCAACTTCCACGCTCAACCGGATATCGCTGGCGCCGCTGGAAGACAGGACCAGCCTGGGTTGCCTTACGGCATTGGTAAACACTGCTGTGGATGCACCGCTGGTTTTCAGTTCACGAATGGCGGGCATGGTGACATGGACTTTAAGTTCCGTGTACCTACGGAGGTTTGTGGAAGGCGCCATGCCGATACGCAGGGTTTTTCCAATGGTCTCGATCTGTATGCGTTCCATCAGGTTGTCATCGGCTACGACCTCTACATGCCATCCGTCACCAATTGTGATAAAAAGGTCGAAGGCCCCGCCGACGGTTATCTGGTCAAACCCTCTGATGTTCCTGGTCTCGCTGACCACATTCCCGCTGCCGCTTATGCCTCTCCACTGTCCCATGGCCTGTATGGAGCAGAAACTGATGATGAAAAGCCATGCAAGGCCGTTTGCAAAAACTTTGGTTTGTTTGTTCATGGTTGCCGTTTTTTAAAATAAAGAATATCTTTAAGACGTTTGAATTCGTGAATAGTTACAGGCAATGGATTTTTTACTGATTTAAATATCAAAATATATTAGCGTATGTTGATTCATTCACACCGGCCCGGCCAATTCTTCCACATAGTCACTCTCATTCTGCTGGCCACATTTACCTCCTGTCTGAAGGATGAAGAGGCGCCGCCTGCTTACCAGCCAGAATTTCTGATTGAGGCCGTTCATGTTTTGGACCTTAGCCGGGAAGAGGTCGCGGAAATGCTGTCACAGGACGGTTTTTATCCCCCGGGTACAGGGGTGCTGATAAGGTATGGTGTGGATGCTTACAGGCTGACTTACAATACTGTTTTATGGGACGGAACGGAAATTGAGGCTTCGGGTGCATTGCTCATTCCGAAAACGACCGATAAGTTTCCGCTACTTTCGTTTCAGCCCGGCACACTTGGCAGTCCGTCGGAGGCACCATCCCTTTTTCAGTCTTTGTATACAGACCTGGCCAGTGTGTTTTCATCAACGGGATTCATCGTGGCTTTGCCTGATTATCCTGGTTATGGGGTCAGTGCGGAGATCGAACACCCTTACGAACACCGCCAAAGCCTGGCTACGGCAACCCGTGACATGATACGGGCAGCCAGGGAGTTTTTCCTGGTTGAAAGAAGGGAGGCTTTGTCCGATCAGCTTTTCCTGTCAGGTTATTCTGCAGGAGGCTTTGCCACCCTGGCTGCACTGAAGCTGCTGCAGGAAGACCATGCGGATGAGTTCCGGGTAACCGCTGCAACGGCCGGGGGAGGGGCCTATAACAAAACAATGATGTTTCGGGATATTGTCGGGGCTGACACCGCGCGGCCTCATATAGGTCTTTACCTATGGGCATTGGATGGGTATAATAAGATATACCCGGAACTGAGACGTCCGTACACTGCATATTTTAACGAGCCCTGGGCTACGCAGATTGCGCAGGACGGGGTGTTCTCCGGGGTGGAGAATAATCCGTCCCTATTGCTGAACCCTTCCTTTGTGGAAGGCATTTTGACTGGAAGTGACACCGAATTTTTATCGGTACTGGCAGACAATGACGTCTATGACTGGCGTCCGGAGATACCCCTGAAGCTCTATCATGGCCTTATAGACGAGGTTGTCCCCTTCTTCAACGCCCAGACAGCCTATGATGCGATGACCGCCAGGGGGGCGGCAGACCTGGAGTTGGACCGCATTGGTGAGGGCACCCATGAGTCGAGTCTCATCAATTATATGGTGGGGACTTTCGGCTATTTCTTCACCGTCAGGGATACTGGTTCGGGGAAATAAGCGGACGGCAAAGGCAGAACTTACCCTCAGTTTTGTACCTTTGCCCGTTATTCACCCCAATCATTTATCGCGTGAAAAATATTTTTGAAGTCCTTAAGGAAAAACAAATCACCCTCCCGGATGATGTCACTGATCTTTTAACCGGAGCGAAAAGCGTCCGGTTTTTCAATACCGTTGAAGAGCTGGCGGATGCCTCTACCGGGGACAAGGACCAGCTTAGCTTTGAAGTGGGCTATGATGTTCCGGGAAAAGGAAGGGTCGCAGAAGCGGTTGTTCATAGAGTAAAAAACGGAATATCAGCTAATTATGTCGAAAAATATATGCGCCGGAGGGACCCCGAAACGATGGTCATCGGGGATGATTTACCATCCGACAAAACCCTTTACAAAGATAAATACGGACAGGATTTCTCCAAACTAAGGGGGGAAACCATGGCCTGGCTGAAAGAGCAGGACCTGGCTGTCTTTTTTTATTTTGCGGGCCAGCAGGGGATTGGTGCAGGTGGCATAGCGATCGCCCCTGCAAATGCGGCTTTTTTTGCCATGGGACTGGCCATGCTGCAGAAGATGCTCTCGCTGGATGAATTGCCCCAGGGGTTCAGCGTAGATTCCGTTATATACGTGGCTCCGCCGTTCAGACACACCCATTTTGAGGGCCGGCAGGTGGTCGTTCACAACCGTTCAGAAACCCTGCACGAGGTCTATTCATACAATCTCTATCCAGGTCCAAGTGCCAAAAAAGGCCTTTACGGGGTATTGCTCTTCAAGGGATCAAGGGAGGGCTGGATCACGGCCCACTGCTCTGCCGTGCAGGTTTTTAGCCCGTACGACAACTTCACGAACTTCATGCATGAAGGGGCCAGCGGGGGCGGAAAGAGTGAAATGTTCCAGCATATCGTCCGGGAGGAGCAGGGAAATGTATTGGTCGGCGAGAATACGATTACCGGCGAAAAACGATTTGTTTCCATTCCCCAGCTCTGTGGATTCCGGCCGTTCGCGGATGATATGGCTATGTGCCATCCGTCCATTCAGCGTGATAACGGTAAGCTGACCATCCTGGACGCAGAGAATGGCTGGTTTATCCGGGTTGACAGTGTGACGGAATATGGCAAGGACCCCTTTCTGGAGAAGCTTGCCATACAGTCCAAACGTCCCCTGCTGTTTTTGAATATTGAAACCCAGCCGGGGTGCACCGCCCTGCCGTGGGACCATATTGAGGATGAGCCAGGGGTTCGTTGCCCCAATCCCCGCATGGTGGTTCCGAGAGACATGATCCCCGGCATCGTCAACAAACCCCTGAATATAGATGTGAGAAGCTTCGGGGTACGCACACCCCCCTTTACCCTTGAGAATCCATCTTACGGAATCATTGGCCTGTTCCATATCCTGCCTCCGGCGCTGGCCTGGTTGTGGCGGCTGGTCGCTCCCCGCGGCCACGGCAATCCGAGCATCCTGGGCACGGACAGTATGGAGAGCGAAGGCGTTGGGTCTTACTGGCCGTTTGCTACCGGAAAAATGATTAAACAGGCCAATCTCTTGCTGGACCAGATCATCAAAACCCCTCGGACCCGCTACACATTAAGCCCAAACCAGTACATTGGGGTGTGGAAGGTGGGTTTCAAGCCCCAGCTGCTGATGAGGGAGTACCTGACCAGGCGTGGGAATGCCAAGTTCCGCACGGACCAGTACCAGCCTGCACGATGCCCGTTGCTGGGTTACGAGCTGAACTACCTGTCAATCGAAGGCAGCAAGGTTCCCACACGGTTTTTGAAGGTTTACAGGCAGCTGGAGGTAAAAGAGGAAGGATACGACAAGGGGGCCGAGATGCTGACCAACTTCTTTCACACAGAATTGAAGAAATACCTGCAGCCAGATTTGGCACCCAAAGGCCGTGAAATCATTGAAGCCTGCCTGAATGGTGCCGGCCAGGAGGAATACATCAGCATTTTGCCTATGGATTACCAGTATTCCTTCTTTTCACATGAGATAGAAGCCGAAGATTAGCTGGCCGGCATGAACCGGTGAACAGGGTGACACGGGGGCGGCATTGAAAGCCTGCGACCGGTCAGGGCTTCAGCGTCCGGAGCTGTTCTTCAATGACCCGTATCCTGGCCTGGGCATCCCGCTGCTTTTTTCGTTCACTTTCCACCACGGATGCCGGGGCATTACCGACAAATTTCTCATTGGCAAGCTTTTTCTCAATGGCCTTGAGAAAACCCTTCTGGTACTTCAGGTCGTTTTCCAGCGAGGCAATCTCCGCTTCCACATCCACACCCTGATCCAGCGGTATATAAAACTCGGTGGTGTCCACAATTACCGGGAAGGCATTCTCCGGCTTGCGGTCTATGTATTTCAGTTTGTCAATGTTGCAAAGTTTTTTTGCAATGCTGTCAAATGTGGTATCCGGAACTTCGTTGTTGTTTTTCCGGATATACAACTCGATGGACTGTTTGGGGGAGAGGTTTTTCTCTTGCCTGAAGTTGCGGATGGCCATGATGGCCTGCCTGGCCCGCGCAAAGCGGTCCGTGATCTCCCGGTCGAATGCTTCCGTTTGGGGATATGGGGCGATGGTGATGCTTTCCGGGTCGGTCTCCTTCCGGATTCGTTGATAGATTTCCTCCGTAATGAATGGCATGAAAGGGTGCAATAACCTCAGCAGACTGTCAAGGAAAGAAATGGTGGATGTGTAGGTGGACTGGTCCATGGATTTTCCATATGCCGGTTTGACCATTTCCAAATACCACGAGCAGAAGTCATCCCAAATCAGTTTGTAAACAGCCAGCAATGCATCTGCCATGCGGTATTTTGAGAAGTGGTCTGCAATGCCCTCCAGGCTTTGGTTCAGGTTGGAACGGAACCAGTCCACGGCCACACTGGCCTCTTCCGGCTGCGGCAGGGCCTTTTCAACATGCCAGCCCTGGGTCAGCCGGAAAGCGTTCCATATCTTGTTGCTGAAATTCCTGCCCTGTTCACAAAGGGACTCTTCAAACAACAGGTCATTCCCGGCCGGCGAAGAGAACAGCATCCCTACACGCACCCCGTCTGCCCCGTAATGGTCCATCAGTTTCAGCGGCTCCGGGGAATTGCCCAGCGATTTGGACATTTTCCTGCCCTGCTTGTCACGGACGATCCCGGTAAGATAGACATTTTTAAAGGGGATGTCCTTGCGGTATTCCAGTCCGGCCATGATCATCCGGGCCACCCAGAAAAAGAGGATTTCGGGGGCGGTGACCAGGTCGTTTGTCGGATAATAATAACGGATCTCCTGGTTGTCAGGCTCGTTGATGCCATCAAAGACCGAAATGGGCCAGAGCCATGAGGAGAACCAGGTGTCCAGTACATCCTCGTCCTGTTTCAGATCCTCATCCCTGACGGAGGGCCCGTGCTGCTCCCTTGCCTTTGCCAGTGCCTGTTCCCGGTCAAGCGCCACGATGATCTGTCCGTCGGGCAGGTACCAGGCCGGAATCCGGTGTCCCCACCACAACTGCCTGCTGATGCACCAGTCACGTACGTTCTCCATCCAGTGCTTGTAAATGTTCTTGAACTTGGGTGGGTGGAATTTGATGGTGTCGTCCATGACCACTTCCAGTGCGCCCTCGGCCATGGCATCCATTTTCAGGAACCACTGCATGGAGAGTTTGGGTTCGATCACCTCGTCTGTCCGCTCAGAATAGCCGAGGCTGTTAATGATTTCCTCCACCTTGACCAGGTGGCCCCGGGCTTCCAGTTCGCGGCTGATTTTCTCCCGTACGGCAAACCTGTCTTCCCCGATAAAGATCTCCGCTTTCTCATTCAGGGTCCCGTTGTCGTTGAAAATATCTATGCTAGGCAAATTGTATTTGATGCCCAGGTTGTAGTCGTTGATGTCATGGGCCGGGGTTACCTTGAGTGCACCGGTCCCGAATTCCGGATCCACATATTCATCGAAAATGAACGGGATGGGCCGGTTGATTAGCGGGACCAGAGCGGTTTTTCCCCTGAGGCCGGCTGCCCTTTCATCTTCCGGGTGGATGCAGATGGCCGTATCTCCCAGGATGGTTTCCGGCCGGGTTGTGGCGATGGTCACATATTCGTTGGGCTCCCCCTGGATCTGGTAGCGCAGGTAATAGAATTTTGACCGTACCTCCTTGTGGATTACTTCTTCGTCGGATACGGCCGTCAGCGCACTTGGATCCCAGTTCACCATCCTGACACCCCTGTAAATGAGGCCCTTCTCATACAAATCGACAAATACGCGCAGCACCGATTCCGACAACCCTTCGTCCATGGTAAAGCGGGTGCGCTCCCAATCACACGAAGCCCCAAGTTTTTTAAGCTGCTCCAGGATAATTCCGCCATGCTTTTCCTTCCACTCCCAGGCGTGGTTTAGAAATTCCTCCCTGCTGAGGGTCTTTTTGTCGATGCCTTCCTCTTTGAGCTTGGCCACCACCTTGGCTTCCGTGGCAATGGACGCATGGTCGGTGCCGGGCAGCCAACAGGCATTGTAGCCCATCATGCGGGCCCGTCTGACCAGTATGTCCTGTATGGTATTATTCAGCATATGGCCCATATGCAGCACTCCGGTGACATTGGGCGGAGGGATGACGATGGTGTAAGGCTCCCGCTCATCGGGTGTGGATCTGAAATAACCTTTTTCCAGCCAGAAGGAATACCATTTTTCTTCGTTTTCCTTCGGGGAGTATTGCTTGGGGATATCCATAGGGTTCTTGCTGTCGTTAAATAAAATGCAGGCGTGTAAAAAACGGGACAAAGGTAAGAAAAAACAGCCAACCCCAGGTCCCGGTCCCCGCATCATTTTTTATGGTTCAGGGGCGTGGTTTACGGTGTAAATGTGTGGATTTTATGGGCGGGGGCGTGGTTTTTTTCATATATTTGTCTTAAAGGCATATGCCATGACCGGTGCCACGGCAAATCCATACCCTTCCGGGAGCTCGCTGCCCCGGGACCTTCAGCGGAGCCTGGGGTCAGAAGATCCCCATGCCCGGAGCCGGGCGGTAGGGCAGGTGACGGACCAGGAGTTGCTGGAAAGGATCGCATCGAATGATCCGGACCGTCAGGTGAGGCGGGCAGCCGTGATGCGGATTGCCTGTGAACAGGCCTTGTTCCGCATTGCCTGCAGGGACCATGACTATTATGTCCGCCAGGCCACGCTGTCACGTATCCGGAGCGGAAGGCTGCTTGCAGAGGTCATCCTGGGCAAGCAGGACGACTATTATTTTTGCAAGGAGGCATTGGCGGGCATCCAGGATGAGGATGTATTGGCCGGACTGATCGAGGGGCTGACTGACCGGGACATTAAATCGGCGGTGGTGCAACGGATCTCTGACCAGGACCTGCTGGCCGCCATCGCCTGCTCCCAGAGTGACTTCTATGTGCGCGCAGAGGCACTGAAAAAAATATCCGACCCGGAAGTATTGAGGAAGCTGGCACTGCATGACCCGGACTATTACGTGCGGTCGCTGGCGGTCAACCAGCTGGATGACCCGGAACTGCTGGCCCATATTGCTGCCAATGATCCCGATTACAATGTGCGGGGGCAGGCCGTGCTTCGGATTAGTGACGAAACGGTCCTTGCCGGTGTTGTCCGGGGCGACCCGGACCATGAAGTCAGAAAAAAGGCCGTTGGGAACATGGAAAATACAGCGCTTCTGGAGTCCCTGTTTCTTGAAACGCAAGATCAATTATTGCAGCGGGCTCTCCGTGCACGGCTTGCAACGCTGACTCCCGGGCATGCTGCAGGTTAGGGTGGGTGAGAATGCAGGTGCTGCGGGTTAGGGTGGGGGTGCGGCCTTGATCCCGACCACTTGGCCCTCCTCCGCAAGAATGGTGTTTGGGAACACTTGCCTTGCCTCCTTTAGAAACTGATCCATGTCTTTGTACCGGGCCGAATAATGGCCCAGCATCAGCTGGCCAGCACCCGCTTTTTTTGCCAGGGAAGCGGCCTCTATTGTGGTGGAATGGGTTTTTTCCTTTGCAATGTCTGCCTTGTCCTGTAAAAACGTGGCTTCATGGTAAAGCAGGTCTGCTCCCATAACCTGGGCAAGAAACTTTTCGGTGTAGGCTGTATCGGAGCAGAAGGCGTATGACCTGGCCGCTGGCGGACTCCTGGTTATTTCCTCATTGGGAACGACTGTTCCATCCGGCATCAGCAGGTCCTTTCCCCGCTTGATGCCCCCCATTTGCCTGACAGGGATGCCGTACCTGGAAATACTCTCCCTCCTGATGTTACGTTCGAGGGGCTTTTCCCGGAACAAATACCCAAAGCAGGGTATACGGTGTTCCATTTCAAGGCTTTCCACCCCAAGGTCTGCATCTTCAAAAACGATGTCCCCACCCTTCACCACCTCGTGAAAAACAGTTTCAAACTGAGGTACCAGTCCCGATACCCGGAACTGCACCTCGATCACTTCCCGAAGTCCGGGCGGTGAATATACATGCAGCGCGTCTTTCCTTCCCAGCAGGTGGAGTGAGAAAAGAAGCCCTGGAAGGCCCAGGTAATGGTCCCCGTGCATGTGGCTGATGAAGATGTGGTTGATGCGCATCATCGGGATTTTCATCCTGCGCAGCTGCATCTGGGTTCCTTCGGCACAATCCAGAAGGAACCATTTGTTGTGGAAACGCAGGGCCTGGGCTGTGGTATGACGCAAGGAAGTCGGGGTGGCCGCTGAGCTGCCCAGTACATGGACCTCAAATGTCCTGTATGCGGGACTGCTGCTGGCGGATTTACCGCTCATAACTGCCCTTCTTCAGCATTTTCCCGTCTTTTACCATCGGCGTTCCGTTGGCAAGCATGTGGATGATCCGGAAATCCCCGTCAATCAATACCAGGTCAGCATCCCTGCCTTTTTGGATGCGGCCCTTGCGATTCAGTTTCAGGATGTCTGCCACATTGGAGGTGACCACCTTTAACGCATCTTCCAGAGGCAGCCCTTCCTTTTGGACCGTGTCAACCATTTCATCGAACAAGGAGCGGGGCGTTCCCATTTCCAGCCTCCGGAGGTTCCCTTTTTCGTCAAAGTCTGGCAGGGAACCACATGCGTCACTGGTCATCGTGATATGCTCCAGCGGCACGCCCGCCCTGACCAGTCCGGCAATGGCCGCGGAGGGTTTAACTTCTTCATCGGGGTAGTAAGGGTAGGAGCTGGAGGTGATGTCCACATAGCCTTTCTTCCCATATTCCTTGGCATCCTCGTAAATGTGATGGTTCCGGTTGCAATGCGTGGGCAGGAATTGTGTCAGGCGCAACTCACTGGCTTCCACTGCGTCGTAAAGGGGCTGGAACGGGTCTTTCGCATCCCCCATATGGATATTCAAAATGCCCGCCTTGCCGCCCAGCATGCCACCTACGCGCGCGTGTTGGGCCAGCCTGACCAGTTCGGGCAGGGTGGGGAAGGAGGAGCGGTGGTCGGAGATGGCGATCTCCCCTGCCCCTATTACTTCTTCGATCAGGGCAATGTCTTTGCCGACATCTCCCAGTATGGTCGGGCTGGGTACCTGGTAGGAACCGGTATAAATCCAGGCGCTGACCCCTTCCTGCCGCAGGGCCTTGGCCTTCATCAGCACGGCCTCCACGCTCCGGGTCATGCCGTCGGTACCCAGGCATCCGATGACGGTGGTGACCCCGGCTTCGAGCATATGGCTCAACTGGATCTCCGGAGTTCGCGTAGCCGGACCGCCTTCTCCGCCGGCCCCGGCAATATGCACATGGGCGTCAATCAGTCCGGGGATCATCTTCAGCCCCTTGCCGTCAATGACCTTCACTTCCCATCCGACGGGTATGGATATATTATCGGCAAGCATCAGGATGGACCTTTCACCGATCAGCACATCTATTACCCCCAAAGGTTCCGGGGCGTATACCTCGCAGTTTTTTATCAGTATCATATGCTTGTGTGTTTTACCCCGGTCCGGTCAAGGCGTTACCTGAACAGGCGCAGGATGTCGTTGAAATTCACAAAGACGAGCAGGGACAGCAAAAGCAGCATGCCGACCATCTGGGCATATTCCATGAATTTGTCCCCCGGCTTGCGGCCGGCAACGATCTCATAGACCAGGAACATTACGTGGCCCCCGTCCAGCGCCGGTATCGGCAGTATGTTCATAATGGCCAGGATGATGGAAAGGAAGGCGGTAATGGTCCAGAAATGCATCCAGTCCCAGGTCGGCGCGAAAATGCTGCCGATGGTGATAAATCCCCCGAGGCTTTCACTGACCTTGACCTCGGGTCGGAACAGCAGCCGCAATTCCCGGAAATAGCCTGTGGTGGTGGAATAGGCTTTTCCAATGCCAGCGGGGACCGACTCAAAAAAAGAATAGGAGCGGGTCTCAAATTCCAGAAATTCATTTATGGGTAAAGCATAAGCCCCGATCCGGCCCTCTTCGGATACTTCTATCTCCAGCTCCAGTTGCCGGCTGTCGCGTTCCACAAGGATTGTGGTGGTCTTTCCGGCAAACTGCCCGATGGCGCTGGCAAATTCATCGAACGACCAGGTTTCCCTGCCGCCAATCCCCAGGACATGGTCCCCGATCTCTAAGCCTGCTTCCCTGGCCGGTGATACGGGGAGAAAATCGGCTACCACGTATGGGTACCTGACCGAGAAAAACCCCCGCATCCGGTTGGATATAAGTCGCCCGAAAAAGTCTTCCGGCACTTCCAGGGTCACCAGCTGGCCGTCCCGCTCCACGGTCACCGTCTGTATGTCTCCCAGCACGAATTCCCGCGGAATATCCAAAAAGTCTTCCACTTCCTGTCCATCCAGCATCAGGATCTTGTCGCCAGTCTGCATGCCGATATCCAATGCGAGGGAATCGGCCACGATGCCATATTTCAGGTTTTTGACCGGCAGGTATTGCTCCCCGCTGATGAAAAGCATGAAGATATAGATCAGGGCTGCCAGTATGATGTTTGCCGTGACCCCGCCCAGCATGATGATCAGGCGTTGCCAGGCCGGTTTGGCGCGGAACTCATGGGGTTGAGGAGGTTTCTTCATCTGGTCCTTGTCCATCGACTCGTCGATCATGCCCGAGATCTTCACATAGCCACCCAGCGGCAGCCACCCGAGTCCGTATTCCGTCTCGCCCCGTCTGAATTTGAACAGACTGAACCATGGGTTGAAAAACAGGTAAAATTTTTCAACCCTGGTCTTGAAAAGGCGGGCCGGCACCATATGTCCAAGCTCATGGATGATGATCAATATGGACAGGCTCAGAAAGAATTGCAGTGCTTTTATCAGGATCTCCATTCGGTTTCCAGCAGTTAATTTACATTATGATTTTTTGCGGATACGGCCAATCAGCATGCGGGCCGCATCTCTTGCCTGCCGATCCGTTTCCAGCAGGGCCTCCAGGTTCGGGTCCACGGTAAACGGGACCTCATCCATGCACCGGGCGATCACTTCCGGTATATCCAGAAATCCGATTGCATCCTGAAGGAAGGCTTCCACCACCATCTCGTTGGCGGCATTCAGGATGCAGGGCATGCTGCCGCCTTTCTCCAGTGCGCGGTAGGCCAGGCCAAGGCAGGGAAAGCTTTCGTTGTCGGGTTCCTCAAAGTTCAGCTGAGGATAATCCAGAAAACTGAAACGCTCCATGCCGGACTTTTGTCTGACCGGATAGGTCAGGGCATACTGAATGGGCAGCTTCATGTCGGGAAGTCCCATTTGTGCCTTCATTGAACCATCCTCGAACTGGACAGCAGAATGAATGATGGATTGCGGATGCACCACCACCTGTATCTGATCTGGCCTTAAATCAAAAAGCCATCTGGCCTCAATAACCTCCAGGCCTTTATTCATCAATGTGGCCGAATCAATGGTTATTTTATCGCCCATATCCCAGTTGGGGTGATCCAAAGCCTGTTTTCTGGTAACCTTGCAAAGGGCATCCCGTTTCATTCCCCGGAATGGGCCACCACTGGCAGTAAGGATAATCTTCTCCAACGGATTAAAGAGCTCTCCCACCAAACACTGGAAGATGGCAGAATGTTCAGAGTCGACCGGAATGATGGATGCGCGGTGCACATTCACCATCCTGGTGATCAGGTGTCCGCCTGCAACCAGGGTTTCCTTGTTGGCCAAGGCAATGGTCTTTCCATGTTCGATGGCCCGGATCGTCGGCTCCAGTCCGGCTATGCCAACCATCGCTGTCAGAACCAGGTCTATGGGTCCGAATTCCAAAACCTCCGAAACCGCCTCCTTCCCTGCAAACACCTTTACCGGATGGTTCTTCAGGGCCTCGCTCACCTGGGGGTAGTGGGATTCGTTCCCGATTACCACCGCATTTGGCAGGAACTCCATGGCCTGTTCGATCAGCAGCCGGGCATTGTTTCCGGCGGTCAGCACCTCCACGGAAAAAGCACCTGGCAGCTGGCGGACCACTTCCAGTGCCTGGCAGCCAATGGAGCCTGTGGAGCCCATAATGGCCAGATTCTTTTTTCGGGGAGCTTCCATGGAGGTCAAAAAATTATATAGTCCAGTGGGTTTACGGGATTTCCGTTAAACCAAAGCTCAAAATGCAAATGGGTCCCGGTTGAATAAAGTCCGGTATCCCCGATGATGGCAATGACCTCCCCGGCTTTCACCGGGCTGCCTTCTGCCTTCAGAAGGGTGCTGTTGTGCTTGTAGACCGAGACCAGGTTGTTGCTGTGCTGGATGCCGATGGTATATCCGGTTTCCATGGTCCACGATGAGAACAGCACCGTGCCGTCAAGCGTTGCCTTCACCGGTTCATTCTGGTCGGCCACCACATCCACCCCGAAATGCATGTTGGCGGGGTCAAAATGGTTGGTAATGATGCCTTTTACCGGTGGAAAGAAAAAAAACTGATTGATGCTTTGGGTCATGGACAGTTCCTCGCTGATCCAGAGTCCATACTGCGCCTGCCCTTCGATCTCAGCCCGCAGCAGGGAGTCCTCCCGGGACCGGGGCAGCTCCTCAAAATCGATGTTCTCCTGGTTCAAAAGGCTGATCGGCATGATTTCCTCAGGTTCCCGCCCTTCAATGATGTTACGGATGTTGTGGATATACAGGTCCTTTTGCCTGAGGTCCCTTTCGAGTGAATCCGCCCTGAGCATCAACTCCCTCAACACCTGACGGGTATTGAAATCGGCATAGCCCGGGATGTATTCCTTCAGCGGGGTGAAGGCAATCAGGTAAATGGTGGCCACCACCAGGAAGATGCCCAGCGTCCCGAAGAACAAAAAGACATTGAAGCGGGTCAGGCGGAACGAAATCTTTTTTTCAAGGGTTTCGTCATTCATCAGTACCAGGCGATATTTGGCATGGAGCTTATGAAAGAATCCGCTTTTTCGCTTGGTTTTTCTTGCCATTGCAATACGGTCTAATCCTTTTATGGAACCTGCAAAATTAATAAAAATTAGGGGCAATTGCCCTGCTAAAAATTGGAAAGCCCGAAACCGGCGAAAAAATAAAATAAATTTGCAAAAAGGCAGTTATATTTACTGAAAAACTAAGGTCAGGTATCTTGAAAACATCGTGTCGCTATACCAGGGTGGCTCCGTGGCTGGTGTCCATCCTTTTTATTGTTGTCGGATGGGGCTGTTCCACCCAGAAGAATACGCTTCCAAACCGGCTGTACCACTCCATAAATGCCAAGTATAACGGCTATTTCAATGCGAGGGAAAGCTACCAGGAAGGTCTTCGCCGCTTGTCTGACATGCATACCGATAACTATGACCAGGTGCTGAAGGTCTTCCGTTACGGCACCGAACAGCAGGCTGCTTCCATTGCCAACAACATGGATGTGGCATACCAGAAGGCCAGCATCGTGATACGCAGGCATTCCATGAACATCCGTGGTGTGGAGCACAACCCCTGGATCGATGAATCCTTTTTCCTGATTGCCCGCTCCCATTTCTTTAAGCGGGACTTTACGCTGGCCAACCTGACCTTTGAATACATTGTCCGCACCTATGATTCCGGCATCAAATACGAATCAAAAATCTGGATGGCAAAGTGCTACCATGAACTGGGCCAGTACCCTAATGCACTGCAGATGCTGGAGCGGGCCCAGGCCAATGACCGGAATGGTCTGCTTGACAAGGATGCGTCCCGTTTGCTGAGCCTTGTGTTTGCTGACCATTACATCCGGCAGGAGAATTACGCGGCAGCCATCCCACACCTGGAAGCCGGCATCCAGAAAACCAGGAGTAAGAGGGAAAGCACACGTCTGGCCTTTATACAGGCCCAGGTTTACCTCGAGTCAGAACAATACCCGCAGGCCCAGCAAACCTTTGCCCGGGTACTTAAGATGAATCCCACGTTTGACCTGGCCTTCCAGGCCAGGATCAGCATGGCCAGGGCCTATGCCCCAGGCGAGGGAGGCGGTGACTTTATCCGCTCTGAGCTGACCGATATGCTGCGAAATGACAGGAACAGGGCTTACCGTGACCAGATCTATTATGCGCTGGCAGAGTTGGCCCGCAGGCAGGACCGGGACGGGGAGGCCATTGAGAATTACACGAAATCCATCGAAGTTAGTGAGGGGAACAACATGCAGAAGGGATTGTCCTTTCTGCGCCTGGGGGAAATTTACCTGGAACGCCCCGATTTCATGAAGGCCTCTGTTCATTATGACAGTGCCATGGTCTACCTGCCGCAGGATTACGAGGATTACGCCAAGGTAAGCCAGAAAAAAAATGTGCTTTCCTCCCTTGCCGGAAACATCCGTGTGATTAACCGGGAGGACTCCCTGCAGCGCCTGGCCGGACTTTCTGAGTCGGAACGTGAGGCCGTCGTGGAAAGGATCATTGCGGAGTTAAGGGAGCAGGAGCAGGAAGCCCGGCAACGGGAACAGGACATGATGCGGGCTGCCCAGCAAATCGCCCAGTCACGAATGCAGCAGGGCAATGTCGGGGGGAGGCAGGATGGGGGATGGTATTTCTATAACCCCACTGCCATCAGCTATGGCCGCACAGAGTTTTTCGGCATGTTTGGTGACCGGCCGCTGGAGGACCTCTGGCGGATCGGCAACAGGCAGACGGCAGACTTTGATTTTGCGATGGACGATGCCGGTTGGGAAACGGGAGAGGATGAATTGGAAACAGGAGATGCTTTTGACAAGCAAACCTACCTGAGGAATATCCCGCTTAGTACGGAGCAGATGGCAGCATCCGACAGGCGGATTGCCACGGCGTTTTTCAATAAGGGAATGGTGTTCAAAGACCGTTTGTCTGACTTTGACAACGCCATCAGCAGCTTCGAGACCTTGCTGAACCGTTTTCCGGATAGCGACCGCAAGCTTCTGACTTACTATTACCTGTATACCCTGTTGAGGGAAACCGGCAACCACAGCCGGGCGGAGATTTACAAGAACCGGCTTATCAATGAGTATCCTGAAAGCGATTACGCACAAATCATCGGGGATCCGAACTACCTGCAGAACCTGACCGCACGCCAGAATTACGCTGCTGACCTCTACCGGCAGGCATATGAGGATTTTGTTGCCGGAAGGTACCAGGAGGTTGTCCGGAAATCAGTCATGGCAGATACTTTGGAGATTCCTAAGTCCCTGAAGGGGCAGTTCTCTTACGTCAATGCCCTGGCAAAGGGCCGGATGGGGCAGGACGAAGCCTTCCGGGAACAGCTGGAGCTGGTCGTGCGTGACTACACGGGGACGCCGGTATACCAGCCCGCCTCTGACCTGCTGGCCTCCCTGGGGGCGCCCCCGCCACGCGCTGCCCCGGAACGTGAAGTGGTTGCGGATGCTGAGGTCAGGCCTGAAGGCCCAGCTTCCATTTTCTCCCACAATCCTTCCTCGGTCCATTTTTATGTGTTTGTAGTGGAGTCAGGACGTGTGAATGTCAATGAGTTCAGGAGTTTTGTCAATGCCTTTGGCTCCGCTACTTACCCGGATCGCAACCTGACTTCGAGCAGCATCTTTCTGGATGAGCGCCGACAGCTGATCACCGTGACCAATTTCCCGAATCAGGAGTCCGGCATGGGTTATCATGAAGCCTTGCTGACATCGGATGACTTCCACGCCTTCGAGATCCGGTTTATCAGGCATTTTCTGATCTCTGTGGACAATTACCCAATATTTTACCAGGAGAAGGACGCCGAAGCTTATGAGGCCTTTTTCAGGTCAAGGTATTTAAGCGAATAAGTCTTTTGCCACACCCTTTTTTTTCCTTACATTTGCCTGGTTATCCAATTCCTACACCCAATGTTTAACCTGAAAAAAAAACAACATAGCATGGCCAAACATATTGAACCTGATCCTACTTCAATCAACCTGATCGGGACCGGAACAGTCATCAAAGGCGAAGTAAATTCTACCGGGGACATCCGGATCGACGGGACACTTACCGGGCAGGTCAAATGCAAGGGAAAGATCGTTGTCGGAACCACGGGTGTGCTGGAAGGGGAGATCTTCTGCCAGAATGCTGACTTTTCCGGCCAGATCAACGGAAAGGTTGAAGTGGCTGAATTACTTACCCTCAAGGCAAGTGCGAAGTTTTTCGGAGACATGATCACCAACAAGCTGGCCATTGAGCCAGGTGCAAACTTCACTGGAACCTGTACGATGGACAAGACCATCCGGCAAAATGGGGGCCCGCAGCCCGACAGGAAACCGGCCGGGGAGAAAGCGCCCCAGTAATTCCGTTTTATGCACCGCGGTCTTGGTTCCATGGTCGTTCACGATAAACGGATCACCTATGACCAGCCTTAGACAATATTATTTCAAACTGTTCATTTTCTCCAGCCTGCTTTTTGCATGCGCGTTTGTGTTTGCCCGTGTTTCCGATGAGCGCTTGGTGTCGGATGTGTTTTACCTCTTCGTTCCGTTTTTTGCGGGTGTTTCCTTCCTGACGGCCTATATCCATCAAATAGGCATGGAGCGGAAAGCCAGGGGATTTGCCCATTTGTTCATCGGGGTCACCATGTCCAGGTTCTTCTTCTTTCTTGTGATCATGGTGACATATTCCATCATTTTTCGGGATGATGCTGTCCGTTTTATTGTCTGGTTCATGGTATTCTACCTGTTTTATACTTTTTTCGAGGTGATCTTCCATTTCAGGGCGGTCAGGAAAAAGGAATAAATTCTTCGATTTATGAGAATTATTTTATATCATTGCTTGTATTAAAATATTTCTCCGGGATGGTCCCAAAAAGGCTGAATCAGAGAGCCTGCCTTTGGTTTAAGGCGACTTTCCTTTTGTTCGTCCTCTCTCTTTCTCCTCATGCTCTGTTCGCAACAAGAACAGCAGTTGAGGCGTCCCTGCCAGCAACAACGGAAGAGGTAATCCAAGCAGGTGATACCCCGGAAGCGAGCCCGGAAGGCTTTGATGCCGGCAAGCTAATCATTGGCCATGTGCTGGATGCACATGAATGGCACTTGTTTGACATCGGTGAGCGGCAGATTTCCATCCCCCTGCCTGTCATCCTGGTTTACCAGGGCCGGCCCTATGTCTTTTTAAGCAGCCGTTTCCATCATGGACATTCTGCATACAAGGGGTTTAGGATTGCTTACAATGGTTCCAAGAGCGGAAGGATCGTCCGGGTTTTGCCCGATGGAGTGACGCAAGACCCTAATGCCTCGTATGTGCTGGATCTTTCCATCACTAAGAATGTGTTTTCCATTTTCATTGCCTGTTTCTTGCTTTGCTGGATTTTTATCCGGGCGGCCAGGAACTACCGGAAGTTTTCGGGGGAGTTCATACCCCTTAGATTTACCTCGCTGCTGGAGCCCGTGATTATCTTTATACGCGACCAGATCGCACTTGGCTCAATCGGTCCAAAGCATTATGAGCGCTTTCTCCCCTACCTGCTGACCCTGTTCTTTTTCATCTTTTTCAATAACCTGCTCGGACTTGTGCCATTTTTCCCGGGGGGATCTAATGTCACAGGAAACATTTCGGTGACCATGACCCTGGCCCTGTTTACCTTTTTTACCACCCAGATATTCGGAAACAAGGCATACTGGAATCATATTTTCAACACCCCCGGGGTCCCGTTTTTCCTTAAACTGCCCATTCCGCTGATGCCTGTGATTGAGCTGGTTGGCGTCATTATAAAACCTTTTGTGTTGATGATCAGGCTTTTTGCGAATATTACTGCAGGCCATATGATCATTCTCGGCTTTGTAAGCATCATTTTTGTGCTGGGGAATGTGAACCCATATTTTGGGTTTGGTGCCGCACCCCTTTCGGTTATATTTCTGATCTTTATGACGTTCTTGGAGATTCTGGTGGCCTTTATTCAGGCATATGTGTTTACCCTGTTCAGTGCGTTGTTTTTCGGCATGGCGGTCCCTGAGGAACACCATTAGTCTGACTATTATTTGTTGTTAAAATTAAATCTGAAAAACATGAATTTATTGATCGTTCTGCTTGATTCCGCAGTAAATGTTGCCCATGAATGGATGAAATTGGGGGCCGGCCTGGCTGCTGTACTTGCCGCTTTTGGTGCTTCCTATGGGATTTCACAAATCGCCAAATCTGCCCTGGAGTCCATTGCCCGGCAGCCGGAAGCAGGAAATGACCTGCGGTCTTCGATGATCGTTTCCGCGGCACTGATCGAGGGGGTGACGTTTTTCGCCATTGTGGTCTGCCTGCTCATACTTTTTGTCTGATGCAGCTGGATCAATGCGGGTAACCCAATGCGGGTGACCCAAAGCAGGGAAACCGATTATTAACCTTAATTCGTCGGGAAATGGAACTAATCACTCCGGGACTGGGACTGGTTGTCTGGATGGGCATCTCATTCGGACTGGTACTCCTGATACTTAGAAAATATGCCTGGAAGCCCATCCTTGCCACGATCCGCGCGCGCGAACGCACCATTGTCAGGTCCCTTGTAAATGCCCGGCATATTGAGGAGGAGATGCAACGGATGGAAGCTTTGAAGCTGGAGCGTATTGATGAGGCGGAACGGCTTTACGGACAAATGCTTGAGCGGGCCCGGGCAGAGGCAAAGGATGTGGTGGACAAAGCCGTTACCGAAGCCCGGCAGGAAGCCGCCAAATTGCTTGGGGAGGCCGAAAAGATTATAGAAGCCCATAAGCGGCAGGCCATGCTTGAAATCAGGGACCAGATCGCAGGGCTTTCCGTGGAAATGGCCGAACAGGTCCTGCAGGAAGAGTTCCGGGACAAGGACCGCAACACACGTTATGTCAATCAGTTGCTTGACCAGATGAATTAATGGCAAATGTTAATCACCGCATATCGCGCCGTTATGCCAAGGCTTTGCTGGACCTGGTAAAGGAGAACCAGGTCATGGACCAGGCTTATGCAGACATGAAGCTTATCCGTGAGACTTTCGGGTCGAACCAGGAACTGAGGGTGCTGATGAAAAGCCCCATTGTCAGGGAAGGAAAGAAGCAGCGGATCCTTGACAGGATGTTTGAAGGCCGTGTCCATCCCATGGTTCTGCAATACCTCCGGATCATCGTCCGGAAGCAAAGGGCAGCACTGGTGGAGGGAATCTCGGTGGCTTTCCTTGAAGTGTATAACGAAGCCATGGGGATTGTAAATGTCAGATTGACCACCGCACGACCCGTGGATGCGGAATTAAGGGAAAAGGCCTATCAGGCAGCAAGGGGGTTGACAGACAAGCGCATCGCATTCAGTGAGGTCATTGACCCCGCCATCATTGGTGGTTTTATACTGAACCTTGGAGACAGGCAGTATGATGCCAGTATCCGGACCAGGCTATCCAGGCTGAAGCGCCATCTGAATGTGTAATGTTAATGTGTTTATAAAATGTCAGAAATTAAACCTTCCGAAATAACAGCGATCCTGCGCCAGGAAATGGCCGGGCTGCAGATGGGTGCAGAGCTGGAAGAGACCGGAACTGTGCTGCAGGTGGGTGATGGTATCGCGCGGATCTACGGACTTACCAATGCCTGGGCAGGGGAGATGGTCATTTTTAATGAAGCCGGACTCAGGGGGGTGATCCTCAACCTGGAGGAAGACAATGTGGGCGTGGTGCTGCTGGGTGATGCCCAGCATGTGAAAGAGGGGGATGTGGTGAAGCGCAGCCACCGCATCGTGTCCATCCGGGCCGGTGAGGGCTTGCTGGGACGGGTTATTGATACCCTGGGGCAGCCAATAGACGGGGAGGGCCCCATTCCGGGCGATCTTTATGAAATGCCGCTGGAGCGCAAGGCGCCCGGGGTGATTTTCAGACAGCCGGTTAATGAACCCCTGCAGACTGGCATCAAGGCCGTGGATGCGATGATTCCGATCGGAAGGGGGCAACGGGAGCTCATCATTGGAGACCGGCAAACCGGGAAGACCGCCATTGCCCTGGATGCCATTATTGCACAGCGGGAAAATTATGAAAAGGGAGACCCGGTTTACTGCATCTATGTGGCGATCGGACAAAAAGGCTCCACTGTAGCCAACCTGGTGGACCGCCTCAAACAGCATGGGGCGATGGACTATACCATCGTGATCGCGGCTTCTGCAAGCGACCCCGCAGCCATGCAGTTTTTTGCCCCTTTTGCCGGGGCCGCCCTGGGGGAATTTTTCAGGGACACCGGTCGCCCGGCCCTGGTGGTGTTCGATGACCTTTCCAAACAGGCTGTCTCATACAGGGAGGTGTCGCTGTTGCTTCGCCGCCCCCCCGGAAGGGAGGCCTATCCCGGGGACGTGTTCTACCTGCACTCCCGCTTGCTTGAGCGTGCAGCCAAGATCATCGACTCTGATGAGATTGCCCAAAACATGAATGACATCCCGGAATCCATCAAATCCATGGTAAAGGGCGGCGGCTCCCTGACCGCGCTCCCGGTGATTGAAACCCAGGCCGGGGATGTCTCTGCCTATATCCCCACCAATGTGATCTCGATAACAGACGGACAAATATTTCTGGAATCCAGCCTGTTCAATGCCGGCATCCGTCCGGCAATCAACGTGGGTATTTCCGTAAGCCGTGTGGGAGGAAATGCCCAGCTAAAATCCATGAAGAAAGTGGCCGGCACACTGAAACTCGACCAGGCTCAGTACCGGGAACTGGAGGCATTTGCCAAATTTGGCTCTGACCTTGACCCGGCCACCCAGGCCATACTGGAAAAAGGAGCGCGCAATGTGGAGCTGTTGAAGCAGGGCCAATACCAGCCGATTCCCGTTGAGTTACAGATCGCGGTATTGTTTTGCGGGACAAGGGGACTGCTTACAAAGCTTCCTGTGAACAAAGTCGGGGACTTTGAATTGGCCTTCATGGAAAAGCTGAGATCGGCGCACGGGGACCTGCTGAGTGCCCTGAAGGACGGGAAGCTGGATGAGGGCATGGCATCCAAACTTACAGAGCTGGCCGGAAAGCTTGTACAACAGCTCATCAATGAGTAGCGAAAGAATCCATGTCGAACCTAAAGGAAGTACGTACACGCATCAGTTCTATCCGGTCTACCCGGCAGATCACCAGCGCCATGAAAATGGTGTCGGCCTCCAAGCTCCACAGGGCGCAGCAATCCATATACCCTCTCAGGACCTATGCGTCCTACCTGTATGGAATCATCAGTGATATTTTACCGCAACTTCCACTATCTGCCCGAAAGCGGTTCGTCGATCCAACCGCCAGGGGGGAGGCCCTCGTTGTTTCGGTCTCTTCCAACAAAGGGCTTTGCGGTACCTACAATACCCTGGCCATAAAGAAAACCCTTACCCATGTGCGGGCCCTTGAGGAAGAAGGGTTCAAGGTGAAGCTGTTTTTAATCGGGAAAAAGGCAGAGCGTTTCTTTGTCAAGGCGGGGTTTGAGGTGTATGCAACCGACCACGACCTGGTTGACAAGGCCGATACAGCAAGTGCAGAACAGTTTTCCAGCGCCATACTCGATGCATTTTCTGAAGGGAGGTTTGAGCGCCTGGATGTGGTGTATTACCAGTTTCGCAACGCGGTTTTCCAGGAACTGGCCGTGGAACAAGTGCTCCCACTGGATTTTGAATCCCTGGCTTCGGGGGCAAATGTCGCTCCGGAAACACCGGCTGGTTTAGATGAACCTCATTTTGGCTTCATATTGGAGCCGGATCCCGAGGATGTAAGCGAGACCCTGATCCCGAGGTTCCTCTCCACGAATTTTTTCCGGATATTTCTGGAGTCTGCCGCTTCCGAACACGGGGCCCGCATGACCTCCATGCACAAAGCCACCGACAATGCAGATGATTTGTTGCACAGCCTGACCCTGACGTACAACAAGGCCAGGCAGGCCATGATCACCAGGGAAATCATGGAAATCGTAGGAGGTGCGGAGGTGCTAAGGCAATAAGGGAGCGCGCCTATGGCTGCTGTTGCTCCTTGTGCAAATGCACATCCATTTGCGGGAACGGGATGTTGATGCCTTCCTTCTCAAAGGCCTCATAGACCTTTTCATTCATATCAAAAAACAGTCCCCAGAAGTCCGACGAATATGCCCATGCCCTGACGGTGATATCCACTGAGCTGTCGTTCAGCTCAGAAAGGGCAATAAACGGGGCAGGTTCCTTCAACACCCTTGGATCCTCCTCCAATAAGCGAAGCAGAACCTTTTTGGCATGTGGGTATTTGTCCCCGTACGCAATCCCGAAGATCCACTGGGCCCTTCTGGTCTTTTTGGTGGAATAATTCGTCACGGCACCTGTAGACAGGCCTCCGTTCGGGATCGTGATGACCTGGTTGCTTGGGGTAACCAGAATGGTATTAAATATTTGGATATCCTCCACCGTTCCCATGAATCCTTGGGCCTCAATAAAATCGCCTACCCTGAACGGTTTGATGATCAGGATCAGGACCCCGCCTGCGAAATTCTGAAGCGTCCCCGACAATGCCAGCCCGATGGCGAGTCCCGCAGCACCGAGTATTGCGATGAAAGAGGTCATCTGTATACCCACCATGCCCATCACACTTATGATAATCAGCACTTTGAGCAGAATACTTATAAGGGTGGACAGAAAGCCCGTCAGGGAGGGGTCCAGTTCCCGTCTGGCCATCAGGTTTCGGATCGCCCTGGTGATTCTGGAAACAATCCAGAACCCGATGATCAGGGTCAGGATGGCGCCTATCAGTTTCAACCCGTATGAAACGATGAACTCATTTGCCATTTGGGTCAGGGAACCCAGGTCCCCGGATGTGAGATCGATATTTTCCATAAATCAGGTAATATTTATGTGATTAAAAGAATACTTAAGCGCGGGGCCCCTCTTCGTAATGGAAGAAAGGCCCCGCCTGAATCAGTGATCAAAGGTGTATATCCGCACCGGCCTTATGCCTGCCTGAATCAATCCCTCCTTATCGTACTGCCCTTGACCGCATAGTAGAAGATGTAGAAATAGCAGAGGGCAGGAACGATGAATGCGTAGGTGTATCCGAAGTTGTCGGCAATGCCGCCCATAATCGGCGGAATGACAGCCCCGCCCAGAATCAGGGAGTTGATCAGTCCCGATGCCCCGCTCAGCTCCGCCTTGTCCAGGTCTCTTACGGCCAGGGCAAAGATATTGGGGAACATGATGGAGTTAAAGAGTCCGATTGAGATCACAGTCCACAGGGCCACGCTACCGGTGGTAAAGGTGGTTGCCAGCCCCAGTGCGGCAGCAATCAGGGCGAAGATGGCCAGGGTCCTGGCCGCTTTCCCCTGTCCGATTTGCATGATCAGGAAATTCACCAGGGCCACACCGGTGAATGTAAGACCGATGGTCCAGTTCCAGTCCGTTACAAAAGAGCCGGCCACCAGGGCAAGCAGCAGTACGGGCAGCAGGTAGGTGAACTTCTTGGATTGCTTCATGTCAGAGAACATAAAGGATCCGAAGAACCGTCCGATCATCGCACCACCCCAGTATATGGCTGCGTAGGTGGACGCCATTTCAGCAGAAACACCATCAATGGAAACCCGGAGATAGTTTACGAGCAGTCCGGCATTCCCCACTTCCGCACCGACATAGGCAAAAATGGCCAGGGCGCCCATCACCACATGGGGATATTTCCATATGCTCTTTTTTGCCGTGGAGCCTTTGGTGATTTCCGGAAGCTTGATGTTGTAAATGGCCAGGGCGACCACGATCACCACGATGCCCATAATGATGAATGGGAGGGGTACCCTTGTAGCGGCCATCAATCCCTGCTCCGCGGTGATGGCTGCCGGGTCGTCGGGCAGATTCAGGTTCCGGAAAATGGCCACGGAGATCAGCCAGGGTGCGATCATCGTTGCCACGGAGTTCAATGCCTGTGTCAGGTTTAGCCTGCTGGATGCAGTGGAATCGGGTCCAAGGGCGGTCACATAAGGATTTGCGGCTACCTGCAGGAATACCACACCGATCGCCAGCACAAAGGTCCCGAAAAGAAACAATGGGAAAGAGGGCAATTGAGCTGCCGGAATGAACAGAAAACTCCCGGCCGCCATCAGCAGCAGTCCGAGTCCGACTGTAGACTTATACCCAATCCTGTCAATGATCTTTCCCGAAGGGATGGACATCAGTGGATAAGCGATAAAAAAAGCGGAAGAAAGCAATTGCGCACCAAATTCAGAAAGGCCGAAAATGGCTTTCACGGGTGCGGTCATCGTAATGATGAAGGTGGTGGCAAACCCGAAAATGAAAAAGATCATGGCGAAGAACACGAGTCCGGTCCTCTGGTTGCTGCTCTGATTTTCCATGTGGTAATGGTTTAATAAATAATAAAATGAAAGGAATAAACTGCTTAGATAAAGCCCTGTGAATAACAGAGATTACATGTCCTTCCAGATCAGGGCGCCTGCCCCCAGGATGGCTGCGTTCTTGTCCATCAGTCCCGAAGGCAGGACCTTGACCTTGTTCTTAAAGGTCCCCATCACGGCCTCTTCCATGTATTTTTTCGTCGGATGGAAAATGAAGTCTCCGGATTTTGCCAATCCGCCAAACAGGAAAATGGCTTCCGGACTGGTATGGGCAATCGAATCGGCGAGCTTGTACCCAAGTGTCCGTCCGGTGACGTCAAAAGCCTTCAAAGCCACCGGGTCATTCTTTTTTGCGGCCTCATAGATCATCTCAGAATTCAGGTCATTGAAACTGTATCCGGCCAGCTCGGAACCCTCATGGCTGGATGCCAACAGCTCAAACACGGTGCGTGTGATGCCGGGGGCTGATACATAGGTCTCCAGGCAGCCGAAGTTGCCGCATCCACATTTCCTGCCGTCCTTCACCACGTTTACATGTCCCAGCTCGCCTGCAAACCCGTCGTGTCCGTATACCAGGTCGCCATTTACCACAATGCCGCTACCCAGGCCGGTTCCCAGGGTAATCATGATGAAGTCCTTCATCCCCTTTGCCCCGCCATAAATCATCTCTCCCAATGCGGCTGCATTGGCGTCGTTGGTCAGTTTAACGGGTACATCATAGTATCTGCGGAACAGTTCCGCGAAGGGGACCACTCCCTTCCACTTGAGGTTGGTGGCATTCTCGACCGTCCCCTTATGGTAGTTTCCGTTTGGGGCGCCAATGCCCGCCCCGATGATGCGGTAAGGCTCCTGTATGGTTTTTTCCGCGGCCTTCAGCTCACTTACCAGGTTTTCCAGGTAATCATTCACATTGTCATAGGGATCGGTTGGGCAGGCCCCCTCGGCCAGAAAATGTCCTTCGCGGTCCACAAAACCAAATTTGGTGAACGTTCCGCCTATGTCTATTCCAATTACAACATCCTTCATGGGTAAAAAATTAGGGTTACAGAATAACAAAGCTAAAA
>SLNU01000061.1 GCA_007132865.1 Bacteroidales bacterium
GAGGCGCGCTCACCCCTGGAATGGGCTTACCAGCTGGTCCGTCGCCTGATGATTCAAAAAAAGATCCGGTTGTTAAAGCGGTACATAAAGCCAGGCGGGAAGGTGCTGGATATAGGGTGTGGAACCGGGGCCTTTTTGGAGGTCTTGCAAAAAAAAGGATACAAAGTCCGCGGACACGAACCCCAGGAAACAGCAAGAAAGATTGCCCAGGGAAAAAACATCGATGTCACAGGAAAGGATGGCAGCCTGGATAACTTGCCCGACCAGAGTCTTGACGGGATCACCATGTGGCATGTGCTGGAACATATCCATGATCTCAGAAGCAAGCTTGAGATGTACGGGCGTATACTGGTTCCGGGCGGTTTTCTTATTATTGCAGTACCCATTCACTCTGCCTATGATGCAGAATTTTACGGTGAGGGCTGGGCGGCATACGACCTTCCCCGCCACCTCTATCATTTCAACCGCAAAACCCTGCAAAACGCATTGGAGGCGCATGGCTTCCGGCTGCTTTCCCGAAAAGGGCTGCCCTTTGACAGCTATTATGTGTCCCTGCTTTCAGAGAAACAGATCGGGAAATTGCCTGTCGGACTGCAGCAGGTCCGGGCATTGACAATCGGAATGATATCCAATCTTTATGCCATGTCGGGGCAGAAGCCATGGTCAAGCGAAATGTTTGTTTTTCAAATAGAAAGCCAATCCTGAATTGCGACTGTGTGCACGCGCGCTTCAATTTGGCCTGACATTTGCAGTCTTTGTCCCGAATTCCGTAAATTAGCAAAACACTGAACGGGTGAAAGTCCCGACAACCTTCTCTGATGGAACAGTTGCGTTACAGGAATTACCTGAAAATGCTTTTTGTCGCTTTGTTATGCCTGAGCCTTTCAGGTGTATTCTATTTGTTTCGAGACAGGGAAATCAACGTGGATCGACATGTAAGCGACTTTCAGGAAGCATTCCTGAAGAAGGATGTACGCCTTCGGCTTGCCCTCGAAGACTTTTTAAAGATCCAGACCCAGCGGGTAGAGAGTGTTTTCAATGACCAGGCATTTTTGAATGAACTGGAAGGATACTTCCATGAAACGGGAAAAGTATTCATGCTTACCCGGGGTGACTCCCTTGTGTTTTGGTCGAACAACGCCATCCCCATTCTGGAGGAGGAACTTCCGCGGGAAGAGAAAGGATTGCTCCACCTGCAAAATGGGTGGTATTTTTTCCGGAAATCAACGCAGGGGGACCTGTCTCATTACGTTTTCACGGTACTGAAGACCAGTTTCAGGTATGAGAATCGGTTTTTGATTAACAGGTTTGTTGGCGGACTTCAAATGCCGGAAGGCCTTTTTTTTCTGTCCAGCAAACCCGAAGAGGGCTTTTCGGTGGTGGACAAGGACGGGGAGTATGCCCTTTCATTGGTGCTCAGAAGGGAAACGGGGCTCACGGAGACTTCACCACCTATTCAGGTGGTATCCATTCTAATGGCTGTAGCCGGACTCCTCATCCTGATTTTTATCAACTTTCGCTTCTTTACAAGGCTGTTCCTGTCGGGTAAAAAGACCCTGGCCATTCTTGGCTTCGCTTCGGTGATGATTATCCTGCGGCTGATATCATTCGTCCTTGATATCCCTTCGGTATTCTACGCAGGAAAGCTTTTTTCGCCTGCCCTGTATGCCACCTCTTCGATGCTCCCCTCGCTTGGGGATCTTTTTCTGCATGTGTTGTTTTTTAGTGTCATTTCATTCTTTCTTTACGCCAACCTGAAACAGATCTCCATACAGACAACGGAGGGAAAATTATGGGGAAGGGTGCTTGGCGCAGGCCTTTTTGGAATTATTTACCTGTTTTGCAGCCTGGCGGTGTCGTTGATTAGCGGACTGGTGTTCAACTCCAGTCTCAACCTTGACGTGAATTTTATTTTTAACCTGGATATATATAGCCTGGTTGGTTTCCTGATTATCGGATGTATTTTCTTTTCTTTCTTTTTCCTCAGCGTTGTTCTTTTCCGCCTGGCGTTCAGGCTGATAGGGGATAAGTGGCGGTTCTGGGGGATCTACCTGGGATCTTTCCTGTTGTTCGGGTTCTGGCATTATGCAGTCTGGGGTGCAGCCCCGCTTCACTGGGTACTGTTTTTTATTTCGATCCTGGTTTTTGAAATGGAACGCAAAAGCGAGTCCCCGCAAGCCAACTTTACCGCCCTGGTGGTCTCCCTTTTCCTGTTCAGCATGGTCAGCACCTTTGCGCTTTACCAGTTTAACCGTGAGAAAGACCTGGAAAAACGCAAAACCCTGGCCCTGCAGCTTTCTTCCGAACAGGACCCGGTAGCAGAATTCCTTTTCCTGGAATTGGAGCAGGCACTGTTCAACGACAACCAGCTTCGCAACCTAATCCGCACGGATCCGGGAAATACAATGGCCATTTACCGCTACCTTCAGCACCATTATTTTTATGATTTCTGGGCTAAATACGATCTTCAAATCACCGTTTGCAGGCCGGGAGACCCCCTTCTGATTATCCCCTCCAACATCGAGGTGGAATGCAGCTGGTTTTTCGGGGACTATGTCGACTCTTTCGGAAAACCGACAATCAGCGAGGAGTTCATTTATCTGGACAACAATACCGGCCGCAACAGCTATATAACTACAGTACCGGTTCCTGTGCACGAGGAAGGGGGGGAAACCACCTATTACATTTACATTGAATTCGACTCCAAATTCATTGCCCGCGACCTTGGATTTCCTGAGCTGTTGATCGATGACCGGGTAGACCTGAACCGCGATTTGATAAACTTTTCACATGCGACGTATAAAGACGGACAATTGATCAACAAGTTCGGACCGTATAACTACAGTGCCGGCATTTCTGTATATGGCGCATTTCATGAAGAATTCACCCCATTCACCCTGGATGGTTTCAGGCACCTGGTGTTTCGTAAGGACGACAATACCGAAATCGTTATCAGCCGGCCGAGGGAAACCATGCTGGAACGTATCGCACCTTTTTCCTATTTGTTTGTGTTGTTTTTTGTGCTGATCGCCGTTTTTTGGATGATGACGAGCGACCGGCCAGCCTCTGACCTTGTGCGGCTGAATTTCAAGCGCCGGGTACAGGTGTCGATGATCAGCATTGTGGTGGTATCGGTTCTGGCCATTGGAGGGGCTTCGGCATGGTTCATATTCAATATTTCACAGGACAAGAACCTGGCGTTCCTGAATGAGAAGGCCCATAGTGTGGTAAGTGAAATGGAGTTTTCCCTGGCCATGGCCAATGTGTATGAACTTGACCGGTCCCTTGAGCCATTTCTGTCAGACATGTTGCTCAGGCAGCTCAACATCTTTTATACCGATGTGAACCTCTATGACACCGGGGGCAGATTGCTGGCCTCCAGCCGCCCGAAACTGTTCGAGGAAGGACTGATCAGCACCCGTATGAACCCCCTTGCCCTTGCCCGGCTGCGCGACCAGCGCCGCAACCAGTATGTGCACACCGAGCAGATCGGGAAACTCGAATACCTTTCTGCCTATATCCCCCTGACCAACCATTACCATGAGATGATAGGGTATATCAACCTGCCATACTTTGCAAAAGAAGGGGAACTCCGCAATGAATTATCTTACTTCCTGGTGGCTTTCATCAACATATACCTGCTCCTGCTGGTGCTAGCCATCCTGCTTGCCCTGTTCATTTCGAACTTTGTGACCCAGCCCCTGCACCTGATCCGCGAAAACCTCTCACGGCTCCAGCTGGGCAAGGCCAACCAGAAGATTGAATGGCCCCGGGGCGACGAAATAGGCAGCCTGGTGAAGGAATATAACCGCATGATCGACGAACTGGATGCAAGCGCTGAGCTGTTGGCACGGAGTGAACGAGAGTCGGCATGGAGGGAGATGGCCAAGCAGGTGGCACATGAGATCAAAAATCCATTGACCCCGATGCGGCTGAGCATCCAATACCTTGAAAAAGCGTGGAAAGAGAAGGCGTCGGACTGGGATGAGCGACTGGAAAGGTTTTCCCGTACAATGGTGGAACAAATTGATAACCTTAGCGTGATCGCCGGGGCTTTTTCCGACTTTGCAAAAATGCCCTCCGGAAACAACCACCATATTGATCTCCGGAAGTTTATCCCTGAGATACTGGACCTTTACAAAGACGTGGAAAAGCTGAACGTGAACCCCGACCTGCCTGAAGGTGGGGCTCCCCTGTGGGTCAATGCAGACAAAAACCAGCTGATAAGGGTTTTTAATAATTTGATAAACAATGCTATACAGGCATATCCCAAAAACCAGACCCCCCAGATCGACATCCTTTGCAGCCAAAGCGGGGACCAATTTCGCATCGACGTGAAAGACTACGGATGTGGAATCCCGGACGACCTGAAAAAACACATCTTCAGTCCGAATTTCACCACCAAGACCAGTGGGACAGGCCTGGGGCTGTCTATGGTAAAAAGCATCGTGGAGCATCTGGGTGGCAGCGTGTCATTCCACTCGGAAGAGGGCCAGGGAAGCATTTTCTCTTTCACCCTTCCGGTCTTGGACCCCGGGGTTTTCCCGGGTACGGCCAGCGAAGCCAGGATGCTGTAATCTGGCGGAATGGCAAGCGCCCGGCCCATGCGGACCGGGCGCTCGTCATTGGCTGCCCTCAAACCGCGGTCACTACCCGCAGTGCAGGAACCGCCTGACCAGCTTCATGGTCTCTTCGCGGTTGCAGCTGATTTTTTCCCGGAGGTTTTCGTCTCGGAAAGAATCCAGTTTTTCGGCCACTCCCTCAATCAGGCTTTCCGTAAAGACGCCATGTTGTTTGAAGACATCGGCCTGACTCCGCAGGTATTCTGCGGCTTTCTTGCACGAATAGGGCAATTGCGCCAGCTCTGCCGTACGGTGTTTGTGCTTGTCATCGAAGATGTTCACATCCACATAGGTCTTCTCCGCAAAAGCCAGTCCGTCAGGCATTTCAAATCCATGCCGTGCACCTACGCACAATCCGGCAATCAAGAGGTAAATATCTGCCGAGCCATCCGGACAGCGGAACTCGAAGGTGGATTTGTCGCTGAAATCGAGCTTTTGCTCTTCTTCCAACGGGTTTGCATTTTTCACCATGTCGCTGGCGCCCACCCATCCGAGGGGTACGCGAATCAGGGTAGAGCGGTTGCGCTCACCCCAGCAGATATTGGTCGGGGCCTCCTGATGGGGTACCAGGCGAAAATAGCTGGTGGGTATCGTATTGCCGAAAGCCGAAAGGGCAGGGGCCACGTCCAGAATCCCGGCGATTACCTTTTTGGACACATCGCTGATCTGGCCATTCTCCAGGGTCACATTTTTGCCGTTTTTCATCGGACGCATATGTATATGCATGCCGCTCCCGGCCTTGCCGGCGGTGATCTTCGGCGCAAAGCTGATGGTCACCCCATACTGGTAGCCCACCTGCCTGAGGATCCACTTGGCGATGATTAGCTGGTCGGCGGCATCTTCCACGCTGGTCGGCAAAAATTCAACTTCATTCTGTTCATACTCATGCTCATCGTCGGAAAAATTTCCAACTTCCGAATGGGAATACTTGATCAGGGCGCCGGTCTGGGCCATGGCCATCATGGCGTCGGTGCGCAGCTGCTCCCACTTCACGAAAGGCTCAGACTCATGGTAGCCGCGCTGGTCGGTGGCCCGGTACAGCTCATCCTTTTCGCTGATCACATAGTATTCGATCTCGCCCATCACTTCCAGGGAGTAACCGGTCTTTTCAACCAGTGCCTGGTGGGCCTTGCGCATGATGTTCTCGGGCGCACTGGCCAGCGGATTGCCATCCTTGTCGTAATAGGAGCAAAGGATGTCTACCGCCGGAACCTCTGAGAACGGGTTCAGGAAGGCCGTCTTGAAGCGCGGGACCACATACAGGTCGCTGGAGCCGGCTTCCAGGAAAGTGAACAGGCTGCTGCCATCGACGCGCTCGCCGCTGGAGAGGATGTTTTCCAGGTGCGCCTTGCTCTGGATTACGAAATTCAACGCCTTCAGGCGTCCGTCGCCCCCGACATAGCGGAAGTTCACCATTGGGATCTGTTTGTCCTCAATGAACCGGATAATGTCTGCCTTGGTGAATTCGGCCGCCGGCTTTTGTAAATGCTGCACCAGCGGGCTGGGATTTAATAAATAACTATTTTTGTCCATAAAACTTGAAATTTTTGGGCAAACATACTGAAAAAATAACACATGGCAGGGGAATTTCGGCCTTATCGGTTAAGGGCCGATATCCTGGATATCCTTCCGTTCAGATTATTTGGTTTTTGCTTTTCGTCGGATTGTTTTCTGCCTGCAGTCCGGCAAGGCATGCCATCCGGAAGGAGCGTGCTTCTCTTCCCGCCGACTTCTATCATGTGCATAGCCGTGAGCTTGGGTTTCGGCTTACCGGGAAGGAAGACCCCATACTGATCGCGGAAGTGACCTCATGGTTGAGGGTGCCATACCGTAACGGGGGAACCACCCGGGTGGGGGCCGACTGTTCGGGCTTCGTGTTTTCGGTTTACAGGAATGCACACCAGGTTGAGCTTCCCCGGACCACCGAAGGCCAGGCACGGCTTACCCGCAGGGTCGGACGTAACAGGCTGAAGGTGGGAGACCTGGTGTTTTTCCGCACCACCAGCCGCCGCAAGATCACACATGTAGGTATATACCTGGGCGGAGACAAGTTCATACATGCCTCCACCAGCCGCGGGGTGATTGTCAGTGACCTGAATGAGACCTATTATGCAAATAGCTTCAGGTATGGCGGTCGGGTAAGACTTATTCAGACCAGGTAATGACTGCCGCTGGCCCCGCTCTTGTCCGGCTAAGCATTTCACCGGATCATGGCGAGGATCCACAGGATAGTGGTACTCCTCCATCCGACTAAAATAAATGTCTCAGTGGGACCAGCAGCCACTCCAGAAAACGCTGTACAATGGGGCGCCGCTCCCAGACCTCGAATTTGAATTCCTCTGAATCCTTCCTTGTTTCATTGATGTGGTTGACCATCTGCCTTACGAGCGAGGCATGCGTGCCGGCCAGGCAGATCTCATGCATATAGCGGAAGCTGCGGTAGTCGAAGTTGGATGAGCCGATCACAAAATACTTCCTGTCGGCAAGAAAGATCTTGGAGTGCAGGTTTTGCGGCATATAAAATGAGAAGCGGACCCCCTCCTGTGCCAGCTCGCCAAGGTATTTGGACGTCAGCAGGTCGAGCGCGCCCACGTCTGATTTCTTGGGGATAGTCACATGCACTTTCACACCACGCCGGGCGGCATCCATCAGCGCCTTGCGCAGGCTGCTCCCGGGCAGGAAATAGGGGGTTTCGATGACCACCTCCCGCTTTGCGGCCTCGATCAGCTCCAGGAACTTTCGCTTCACCGGCTGGTAGGTCAGCGAGGGGATGTCGCGGATGATCTCAAAATCGCCGTACCAGATGGTCCGTGCATAGGCTTGCTTGTCATAGAAATACTTGTTGTAAATCTGGAAGTTGCCCTTGATAATCTCGCGGAACTTTTTGGCGATCCCGCCCTTGATACGGAACACAGACTCCCGCCAGTTGAGAGAATAGCCCGTGATATTGGCCGAGCCGATATAGGCGATGTGGTCGTCGATGACCAGAATCTTGCGGTGGTTGCGACGGTGCCCCCTGGTGAAACCATCCCATGTGAGCTTAATCTTCTTGAAAAAGCGGATCTCGCCGCCAAGTTCCACCAGCTCGTGGAAAAACCCATGGCTCGATGATGCTCCCCAGGAATCGACCAGCAAAAGCACCTTCACTCCCTCCCGGCACTTCTTCACCAGATGGTCGCGAAACCGGATCCCAAGCGGATCATTACGGAAACGGTACATCTCCAGGTAAATGCTGTGGGTGGCCGACTTGATGTCATTCAGCATCGCTGTATAATAAATCAGCGGGTCTGAAAACATCTTGATCTGCAACTCGTGGTTATCTGCCATAAGCATTATTTGCCATAAGCATTAGGTAGATTTTGCGTGACGGCCCGTATCCAAAAATAGAAAATATTTCTTATTGTCGGATGGGGAAGTGTTCACGCTGGAGGGGAAATACTACGTGCCGGCTGGGAATGTGTGCCAGGCCCGACGGGGAGGTGCTCCGCGGCAGATGGAGAAGGGTCCTAAAGCGGCCTGGGAATTTCTGGCCGGGGCGCATCCGAAGGGGGCGCCGGCTTGCGGGCATACACCCGCTTCAGCCATCCGGGTAAAATGATGGCCCCGATGAACAGGTAGGGGTAATAGCTGATCAGCCGCCACATCAATCCCATCGCCGGGGTCAGTCCGACAGGGATAAACTCACCCAGGAAACCTCCGAAAACCACTTCGGCCACGCCGCTGCCGCCGGGAGTCGGACTAATGAGCAGGATTACCCACATGACCAGCTGGCGTCCGTAAATCAGCAGGTGATCACTCAGGGTCACCGTGGCAAAGGCCATGAGCATCGCGTTGACCACCCAGAAACGGGCTGTCCACGAAACGAAGGTGCCTGCGAATGCCTTGAGCCAGAAAGAAGCCGGCTTTTCCTTCATCTCGGCTGAGGTGATGATGATCTCGTTGCCGGTCTCCGCCGCCTGGGCACGCCACCTTCTCAAAATAGGCAAACGAAAAAGGTTTAGTAACAAGAATTTGACACCGCGGGGGTTTATGAACACCCCGTAAATGATGATGGTGGTCAGCACCATGATGAACAGGTATCCGCCCACGAACAAGCCTTGTATGCCATAACGGGAATCAATTAGCACATAGGCGCCATCTGAGATGAACAGGTTCGACGGACCTACCCATGCGAGCATGATGGGGACCATCAGGATGTAAAACAACTCATCGAGAAATGCCGTGATCAGCACAATGGCCGTGGTACGGCCCATGCTGACTCCCTCTCTGTGGATGATATACAGTGCGATGGCCGAACCACCGATGATCGAAGGGGTAACCGCCGAGGCGAATTCCCACAACATAATCACTTCAAAGGACCGCCGCCACGACAATTGCCAGTCGGTAAGCACCCTGAGGCGGTACATATAGGCCACGTCACGTACCACCATTAATAGCAGCGACAAAAAGATGTGAAAATAGGATTCAGAAGACCAGGTAATTTGCTGAAAGGCCTCGCGATCGAAACTGCGGACCAGCAAAAAAGAAGCCACGCCTAGTCCGATTACGACCGGCACCACAATTCGCCTGATGCGGAAAAAGTCCAGTATCTTTTTTTGCTGCAGGTCCATGTGTTGGGTGTTGGCTGTTGGCTGTTGGCTGTTGGCTGTTGGCTATTGGCTATTGGCTATTGGGTGTTGGCTGTTGGGTGTTGGTTGTTGGCTATTGGCTATTGGGTGTTGGCTTTTGGGTGTTGGGTGTTGGCTATTGGCTGTTGGCTATTGGCTGTTGGCTATTGGCTACGTGCAAAGATAAGGCTTTTGGGTTTTTGGTTGTTGGCTGTTGGGTGTTGGCTATTGGTTGTTGGTTGTTGGCTATTGGTTGTTGGCTATTGGGTGTTGGCTGTTGGGTGTTGGCTATTGGGTGTTGGCGAAAACACGTCAGAATGGCGCAGAAATCGCTGCTTTTCCAACTGGTGTCGGGAAA
>SLNU01000016.1 GCA_007132865.1 Bacteroidales bacterium
ATGAAAAATTCATT
Source organism: Bacteroidales bacterium (assembly GCA_007132865.1). Next base: position 15 of record SLNU01000016.1, read on the forward strand.
GATGCAGTTACGACAAATATTTAAAAAAAACAAGGGTCATTTTATTTTTTTCTTAACTATTTTTCTCTAAAATTTGTTAAGAAATCCTTGCAAGCGCGGGTAAATCCTTTCTGAGCTGATAATCAAACGAACTATTAAACATTGAACACCCAGACAACCCAATATCCGATGGCAAAGAATCATGACAAGGTATGGTCTGACTGTTTAACAGTGATAAAAGACAATATCAGTCCGAACAGTTTTGCCACCTGGTTTGCCCCCATCAAACCCATACAGCTTGTCAACAATGTACTTACCCTGCAGGTGCCCAGCCAGTTTTTTTACGAATGGCTGGAAGAGCATTTTATTGACCTGCTAAAAAAAACCATTAAAAAGGAACTTGGTCCCGAGGGAAGGCTGGAGTACAGCATCATCATGGACAATTCGCAATCAAGTTCCGAATCAAGTCCATTTACCATCCATGCCCCCACGCTGAATAAAAAGGCCCTGAAGAACCCCCCGGTGAGCGTGCCCATAGACCTGAATAAGGACAAGAACATCCCCAACCCATTTGTGATACCGGGGCTGAAAAAGCTAAATATTCACCCCCAGCTCATTGATTCCTATAATTTTGAGAACTTTATCCAGGGAGATTGCAACCGGCTGGCCCGCAGTGCAGGACTTGCCGTTGGTCAGAATCCCGGAAAGACTTCTTTCAACCCATTGCTATTATATAGTACAAACGGGCTGGGAAAAACCCACCTTGGCCACGCCATTGGGATAGAGGTAAAAACCCATTTCCCGGAGAAAACCGTTTTGTATGTTTCATCAGAACAATTCACCAACCAATTCATTGATTCGGTAAGGAACAACAACCAAAACGATTTCATCCACTTCTACCAGATGATCGATGTCCTTATCGTGGATGACATTCACTGCCTGGCCGGAAAGGAGAAAACCCAGGATGTGTTTTTTCATATATTCAACCATCTGCACCAGAACGGCAAGCAGATCGTGATCACCAGCGATATGCCCCCGGTAGAGATGAAAGGGATAGAACCCCGTTTGTTGTCCCGCTTTAAATGGGGCCTTTCAGCTGACCTGCAGGTGCCGGATTATGAAACCAGGATAGCCATTTTACAGAAAAAGATTTACAATGACGGGGTCGAGATGCCCAGGGAGGTCATCGACCTGATCGCTACCAGCATCACCACGAATGTCAGGGAAATGGAAGGGGCCCTGATCTCTATTCTGGCCCAGTCCTCCATGAACAAGAAGGAGATCACACCATCCCTTGCGGCCAAAGTGATTGAGAAATTCGTCCGGAACACCCCCAGGGAGATTACCGTGGAATATATCCAGAAAATGGTATGTGAATATTTCAGTATTCCAGTAGAGAAGATCCACTCCAAAACCAGGAAAAGGGAGATCGTGCAGGCCAGGCAGCTGGCAATGTTCTTCTCCAAGGCATTTACCAAGTCCTCACTGGCCGCCATTGGAAACAAATGTGGGAACAAGGACCATGCAACGGTGCTACATGCCTGCAAGACGGTTAAGAACCTGGCTGATACCGACAAATCATTCAAGAAATATGTGGACGAACTGGAGAACATTATCAAGGTCAAGATGTAAAGACGATGAAGGTTTTGATGGTTTGTCTGGGCAATATTTGCCGTTCCCCCCTGGCCGAGGGAATCCTGAAGCATAAGTTCCGAAAGAAAAACATTGACGGGTATGTGGACTCGGCCGGTACCGCGGCATACCATGCGGGAGAACATCCGGATCCACGCTCCATGGAAATTGCTGACAGGCATGGGATAGATATATCAGACCAGCGGGCCCGCAAATTCCTCCCCGAAGATTTTGACCGCTTTGACAGGATTTTCGCAATGGACAGGTCCAACTATGAAAACATCCTTTCTCAGGCCAGAAAACCATCCGACAGTCAAAAAGTGGACCTGATCCTGAACATGGCCTACCCAGGAGAAAACATGCAGGTCCCGGATCCCTACTATGGCGGAGACCAGGGATTTCAGAATGTATATAAAATGCTTGACCTGGCCTGTGACAAGATCGCAGCGCAGGCAGGCAAGACCCCCAGTCACTGACCTATGCAAACCATTCCCGGAAAAGAAACCCTTACACGTGTAAGGCAGCTGATCACACCCCACATCCACCAGACGCCCGTATTGACCAGTGCCACAGTCAACAACATGCTGGGGGCGGAAGTATTCTTCAAATGCGAGAATTTGCAAAAGGCTGGCGCATTCAAGTTCAGGGGTGCCACCCATGCCGTATTGACTCTGGATACGAAGGAAGCCCAAAGGGGTGTGGCCACTCATTCGTCGGGGAACCATGCGCAAGCACTGGCATTGGCCGCACGTCAGCGAGGCATCCGGGCCCATATTGTCATGCCCGAGTCAGCCCCCCGCATAAAGGTTGAGGCCGTAATGGACTATGGAGGGGAAATTACTTTTTGCCTGCCCCTTTTGTCTGAAAGAGAGGCTACCTTAAAGAAAGTAATGGACCGGACCGGGGCCGTGGAGATACATCCTTACAACGATTACAGAATCATAGCGGGCCAGGCCACTGCAGCAGCCGAGATTTTCGATGTTGTCTCTCCGGATATCATCATGGCCCCTGTGGGGGGAGGAGGTTTGCTGAGCGGGACCATCCTGGGCACAAGGCATTTTTCGCCACATACCGCTGTTTATGGGGCCGAGCCCTTGAACGCCGACGACGCATGGCAGTCTTTTCAATCAAAACAATGGGTGCCGTCTGATAATCCGCAAACCATTGCTGACGGACTGCGGACATCCCTGGGCAGCCTGACCTTCCCCATTATCCTACAGGGGGCGGAGGACATACTGACCGCCACTGAAGAGGGCATTGTCGAAGCCATGTTCCTGATCTGGGAGCGGATGAAGATCGTTGTGGAACCCAGCGCCGCCGTTCCCCTTGCTGTCATGATGGAGCACCGAGAAATTTTTGCTGGAAAGAAAGTCGCACTCATCCTTTCGGGAGGCAATGCAGACCTCCACCGCCTGCCATGGATGGAGAACCGCTCATTCAGTAACCGTTAGGCCTCCGACAGGGAAAGAGAGAAATGAGAAAGAGAGTAAGGAGTGGAAATACACCCGCATGAACAAACCTGGAGAAAAACCGTCTGACCAGACCAAGGGTCGCCTGTTCCTGATCCCCTCCGCATTGGGCGGGGATTCAGCGGCCGACATCTGGCCCTCGGGCAACCTGGACCGCATCCGGCACATCCGTACCTTTGTTGTGGAAAATGTACGTTCGGCCCGGCGGTTTCTGCGGATGGCAGGCTTTATGGCCGACTTCGAAGATATCCGTTTCCTGCTGCTGAACAAACACACCACGGAAGCCGAGTTGAGCCGATACCTGGATCCGGCATCTGAAGGAATGGATATCGGACTGCTTTCAGAGGCCGGCAATCCATGTGTGGCGGATCCCGGCCAATCCATCGTCAGCCTTGCCCACAAAAAGGGTATCCTGGTGGTACCCCTGGTGGGAGCCAGCGCGATTTTGCTCGGACTGGTGGCCTCGGGATTCAGCGGACAGCGGTTTGCCTTTCACGGCTATCTTCCAATACCCAAAGGGGAGCGGCAAAAAGCGATACGCGCGCTTGAACGCCAGGCCTATGCCGGTGACCAGACACAGATATTCATGGAAACCCCATTCCGGAACAATACACTGATGGAGGACCTTATTCTGGTATGCAGGCCGGAAACCCTGCTTTGCGTGGCATGTGACCTGAGCCTGCCGGAAGAATATATCCGGACACGCGCAGTGCAGCAATGGAAGAAGAAATTGCCTGACCTGCATAAGCGGACAAGCATATTTTTAATTTACCACCCCTGATCCGGCTACCAGATCGAACTCCAGGCATTTGCCACATAAAGCTGGGCGCAGCCGCAAAGCTGGTGCACTATCCGGTTTGCCTGGACGGCCAGGTTCTTACTATCATGTAAACCCCGAATAAAAACAATGGGATGCTGAGCCATTGCCCCATATTCAGCACCATTCCGGCTTCAAAGGGACTCTGATCCATTTTTATAAATTCCACCAGGAAGCGGGCCGAGAACATGACGATTGCGAAAAATGCCGACATAAACCCGGTTTTCAGCCGGGTGGCGTGTTTCAGGTACATCCAGCCAAGGGAGAGAAACAGCAGCAGATATACCAAGCCTTCATAAATCTGTGTCGGATGCTTGGGAACGCTCTCCCCGCGGGCTTCAAAGATAAAGCCCCATGGCAGAGAGGTTTCAATCCCATAGATCTCGGAATTCATCAGGTTGCCCATCCGGATAAAGAATGCCCCCAGGGCAACCGGGATCACCAGGCGGTCGAGCAGCCACCAGAAAGACTGGTTGCTGACTTTTTTCTGGTAATAATACAGGGCCAGCAGAATGCCTGCCGCTCCCCCATGACTTGCCAGTCCGCCTCTCCATATCATTAATACCTCAAATGGGTGGCGGATATAATATTCAAAATCGTAGAAAAAGCAATGCCCCAGACGGGCCCCGATGATACTGCCTGCGGCCATGTAAAGCAGCAGTTTATCCACCTGCCTGAGGGGGATCCCTTCTTTTTTGAAGATCCGGAACATAATCTCATAACCAAGGTAGAAGGACATGGCCCAGAACAGCCCGTACCACCTAACTGCAAGGTTGCCGATACGGAAAATCTCAGGACTCGCATCCCAGGAAATCTGTAAAATACTCATGTAGGAAAATTTAGTTGATGGCTTAATTTAAATGGTTCAGCGCGTGTCATTCTATATCCAGGACTTCGACATCAAAGACCAATATGGCATTTGGGGGAATCGGCCCTCTCCCCTGCTGGCCGTAGGCCAGTTCAGGCGGAATAACAAACCTTGCGCGGCTGCCTTTTTTCAGCAGTGCGAAGCCTTCGTCCCAGCCAGGAATCACCTGTCTTCTCCCCAGCACAAAGCGGAATGGTTCCTGTCTTTGCCGGGATGAATCAAACAGGCTGCCATCCTCCAGGTAACCAGAGTAATGCACGGTGATTATGTTCCCTGCTGCAGGCAGGCCTCCCGTACCCTCCTGTATGACCATGACCTGAAGTCCGCTTTCAGTTGTAATGGTTTCGGCCCCTTCGGTATCAAAAGGCTGGGCCAACTCCGGTTGCCTGGCACTGAGCACCTCCACGTCAAACACCAGGTTGGCCTCTCCGGGGATCCTTCCCCTTCCGGTGGTGCCATAAGCCAGGTGGTAAGGGATAAACAATCTGGCCTGGTCGCCGACCCTCAGCAATGCAAAGGCCTCCTCCCAGCCGGGGATCACCATTTTTCTACCCAGGACGAATGTAATCGGCTCCCCCCTGTCTCTCGAAGAGTCAAAAACCGCTCCGTCCTCCAGATACCCGGTATAATGCACACGCACTTCCATCCCGGACATCAGGGATGGTCCGTCTCCCTGCACCACGATCGTGTAGGCAAGTCCACTTTCAGTTTCCCTGCTTTCAAGTCCGTCGACATACAAGCCCTCCGGCGAATCCAGTCGATCCACGACCTCCACATGATAGGTCAGAGTGGAATTTGGGGGAACAGGTCCGTATCCCTTATCCCCATAGGCCAGGGATGGCGGAATGACCAGTGTGGCCCGTGCCCCGGGGCGGAGCATTAAGATCCCCTCGGCAAGGCCCGGAATTACCTGTCCGTTATCCAGCCGGATGGTTACCGGTCCGCCTCTTTCCCGTGAATCATCGAAGACATTTCCGTCGGCCATCATAGCGGTGTATTGAATCCTCACAAGGTCCCCGGTTTGGATCATTTCACCGGAGCCGGACCTGGTGACGGTAATCTGCAAACCGCTTTCGGTGGTTTGGGCCTGAGGGGCAATGGTTTGCCTTACCGGGCGGCAGCCGGGTGCCATAAGTATGGCCACCGCTGCCAGAAAACAGACGAAATATCTCCTTTGCATGGCTTTGTTATTGAAAAGTTTAGCGCACGTCCACCACTTCCACATCAAACACCAGGGTTGAGAACGGCGGAATCAGATTGCCTGCTCCGCGGTCCCCGTAAGCCAGGTGGGAGGGGATCACCAACATGGCTTTGCCTCCCACGTTCATTTGCGAAATGCCTTCATCCCAGCCGGGAATCACCTGCCCGGTTCCGACGACAAAATCAAGGGGCTCACCACGATCGTGTGAAGTGTCAAAAACGGTCCCGTCGAGCAGCCTTCCTTCATAATGTACAAAGACAGTTGATCCGGCTGTCACCCGGGGTCCGCTTCCCCGCTCCGTTTCTATGTAATAGAGTCCGCTTTCAAGCGGCTGAACAGTAATATCCATATCCTCAAGATACTGGTCCCGGATTCCTTCTTCATCCAATGCCCTTTGTTCACTGGCTCGCATCTCCCTTTCCATGATGCGCTGTTGTGCCTCCATAAATCCTTCTTCATCCATGGCCGCGCTCAGCCGAACATCAAAATATAACCTGTCTCCCTCCTGGATAAAAGGAGGAAGTTCAAACATTCCGGCAGTCATCATAAAAAAGTCAGACGCATCAACGATGAAAGTTGCACTGTCACCCACAGACAACATCGCAAATGCCTCGTAGATATCCCCGGGGAATTCAGGTTCTGTCAGCTCCAGGAACATCGGGATGTCAGTTTGCCGTGTGTCAAAGAGTATGCTGTCTTTCACGCGGTAAATCATATTCATTTCCAGAATATCATATAGTTGGGCTTTCTCACCCCCTCCCTGCTCATGGATTTTATAAGCAATACCACTGTCCGTTGTTTTAAACCCACGATCCGCATTGCTCCCGCAAGCAAAGAAAAGGACCACGGCCAGGGCCATCATCCACATTTTTACATTTTTCATAGTTTCTGGTTTTGATTGATAATTATATAATTCAAATTTTTACGCATCAATGATCCGCCAAGCCTATAAGTTCCACATCGTAAACGATGGCGGCCCTTTTGGGTATCCTGTAGCCATCGCCTGGCACTCCATGTGCCAGATGGGCCGGCATGATAAATTTGGCCCGGTCTCCCAGTCGCATTAGCAGGATCCCTTCTTCCAGACCGCTTTCCACCCCACCCCTGCCAATCCGGAAATTTTTGGGGCCCTCTTCCCCGCTTTCGTATACCAAGTCCCCCGTCAGCAGCCGTATACTGTACCGAATGGTCGCCCACTGTCCCGTCCGAGCCAGGGGTCCGCCACCCTGCCCGTAGATATAGTACCATAAACCAGACCCGGTCTCTGTTGCATCCCATCCATATCGCTCAATGAAGTCGATAATCTCCTGCTGTTCGATTTCCAACAGGGCCTGGTTGGTTTCTTCCAGGGTTTGGTGCGTGTCAAGGGGAGGCGGACCCGGAGGCGGTGTGTTGCATCCAATAAGAAACAGGCTCAGAAAAAATATCTTACCCAGCTGGTTGGCAATGCCAAAAGTCATATGGCGGAGTCCGTTATTCATGCAGGTGCGCACCTTTTTTAACCAGCTGTTCAAACCTGGCGAGGGTCTTTTTCATGGAATCAAAGCTTTTTCCTCCGGCCGCTTGTTTATGACCACCCCCATTGAAATATTCCCTTGCAAACACATTTACATCCACACGCCCGGCAGACCGTAACGAGACTTTGATATGGTCTTCGTTCTCTGTAAACAGAGCGGCCATGAAAATGTTCTCTATGCTCAGGGCATAGTTCACCACCCCCTCGGTGTCACCGACCTGGTGGTTAAACCGTTCCAGATCACTACGCGTCAAGCTGATATATGCCGTATCTCCCTCAGGTATCACCACCAGTTTTTCGCTCAGGCAAAACCCGAGCAAGCGCATGCGGTCAGCAGAATAAGTATTGTAAATCAGCCGGTGCACGCGCTCTCCATCCACCCCGTATTCGATCAAGCGCGCAGTTATGCGGTAAGTATCCGAATTGTTGCAGGAAAAGCTGAAGGATCCGGTATCTGTAACGATACCGGCATACAGGCAAGCAGCCGCATCCTGGTCAAAAAACGACATCAGCTCCAGTCCTTCGATGAGTTTGAACACCATCTCCGCCGTGCTGCTAAAGCTGGGATAGGAAAATACCAGGTCGAATTCAGGCTCCGGCTGCGGATGGTGGTCTATCAAAATCTTGATCCCTGCCGCATTCCGCAGAGGATCCTCCAGTTGGTCCGTTCGTGCGAGTCCGTTAAAATCCAGGCAAAATACCAGCTTGGCCTCACGAATCAGCATGTGGGCATTTTCTGGCTGCAATGATGCCGTAATCACCTCCCCATTGCCAGGCAGCCAGTGCAAAAATGATGGGTAGGGATTCGGGACGATAACGCTAACCCTGGAAAACCCGGCATTCCCAAGGCAATGAAACAGTCCGAGTGAAGAGCCAACGGCATCCCCGTCCGGGTTCGTATGGGTAACAATCACGATGGGCTGGTCATGTTGCCCAAGCAATTGTTTTACGCTATTGATCAGCTTTGGGTCCAATTCAGTTTGTTTTGACCTATATGCAAAGGTAACAAAACCAAGGGCATGGTTCTGCAGGAAAGGTTTTTAATTTAAATTTAAGGGTTTTTAGTAATTTTAATCGTCCCACTCCATAAATCACATACATGAGTACAGGCAAAATAACCCTGACACTGATAAAGCCCTATGCCGTTGAAAGCGGTTATGCGGGCCCAATTCTCGCCAGAATAAACGAAGCAGGGTTTCGCATCGTAGCCATGAAATACCTTCAAATCACCAGGAAAATGGCTGGAGAATTTTACAGCATCCACAGGGGAAAACCCTTTTATGAGCGTTTGTGTGACTTCGTTAGTGCGGGACCAATGATCGCTGCCATCCTGGAGAAGGAAAACGCAGTGGCGGATTACCGCAATCTGATTGGCGCAACAGACCCCAGGGCCGCTCATGAAGGCACGCTGCGCAAGCTGTTCGGAGCAAGTGTCGAGCTGAATGCCGTTCACGGGTCAGACTGCGATGAAAACGCGGTCAGGGAGTCTGATTTCTTCTTTTCAAGCCTGGAAAGGTTTTAAGCTCAGTCAGGCAAGGGCTTTTCTTCAGTCTGGCAAGGTTTTAACCTAAGCCGGAAGATATTCACGGAAAGTTCCATCTTCATAAAAGAATACGACCCGCACCGCTTTTTTTCCGTTCCCGGATGCATCCATTTTTGGAGAACCGCCAGGAAGGGACCCGGATTGCATGGGTTCGGACTTGGGAGTCGGACCGGCATCAGGCGTCCGGGAAGGACTATTTACAGGAGCAGCCTCTTTGACCTTTTCCTGCACAGCCGCATTTGAATGGCTTTTTACAGGTTCAGAATCATTATTTTCTGTAGCCTCCCCAGACTTGACACCGTTCCCTCCATTGCCGGACTGCGACCCGGATCCACCACCAGGGCGATTATCCTTTTCACTCCTACTTGGAGGAGGATCATCAAATTCAACTTCAGAGAACAAGGTATTGGTCGAAATAAACATGGGCTCTTCACCACGCATGAGCCAGGCAACACGAACTTCAGGGAAAGAAGACAATACCTTCTGAATGAATTCCAGGCTGGGATTGTTACGTCCCGATAA
>SLNU01000260.1 GCA_007132865.1 Bacteroidales bacterium
CTCCGGCCAGGTAGTTTGGCTGGTTGGCCACGATTCCCACGGGCATGCCATTGAAACGGGCAAATCCGGTAACAATATTGGGGGCGAAATGGCGCTGAACCTCCAGAAACTCATTGTAGTCGGTCACCGCATAAATGACATCCTTGACGTTGTATGGCTTGTTCGGGTTTGCCGGAATGATGCCGTTGAGCGTATCTTCCAGGCGATCGATGGGATCATCACAGGTATCCAGCGGCGGATCCTCCAGGTTGTTCTGCGGCAGGAAGCTCAGCAGCTTACGAATCAGTGAGATACCCTCTTGTTCGTCCTCAGCCACGAAATGGGTCACCCCTGATTTGGTGCCATGGGCCATGGCTCCTCCAAGGTCTTCTTCGGTAATCACCTCTCCGGTGACTGTTTTGACCACCTTCGGACCCGTAACGAACATATAGCTGGTATTCTTGGTCATCAGCGTAAAGTCGGTCAGTGCAGGTGAATAGACGGCACCACCGGCACAGGGACCAAAAATTCCGCTGATCTGGGGAATCACCCCGGAAGCCATGATGTTGCGCTGGAAGATCTCGGCATAGCCGGCCAGGCTATTCACGCCATCCTGTATACGCGCCCCGCCACTGTCATTCAGTCCGACAACCGGCGCCCCAACCTTCATGGCCTTGTCCATTAGCTTACATATCTTTTCTGCATAGGCAAGGGAAAGGGATCCGCCGAAAACGGTAAAGTCCTGCGCAAACACATAAATCAGTCTGCCGTCCACCGTTCCGTAGCCGGTCACGACCCCGTCAGAATAGAAATGCTGCTTATCCAGTCCGAAGTCCGTGCACCTATGGGTCACAAACATGCCGAATTCTTCAAAGCTCCCTTCGTCCAGCAACAATTCGATCCGCTCACGGGCAGTCAGTTTGCCGCGCTGGTGCTGGGCGTCAATACGTTTTTGTCCCCCGCCCAATTTGGCAAGTTCTCGCTTCTCCAGCAATTCCTTGATCTTATGTTCAAAAGCCATACAAGCTTGGTTTTTAGGATTTATTTTTATTTTCACAAAATTCCATCAGTACCCCGTGGGTGTATTTCGGATGGAGGAAAGCGATGTCAAGTCCCTCTGCACCCTTGCGGGGAGCTTTGTCGATCAGCTGGACACCCTTGGCTTCCACTTCTGAAAGTGCTTCCTCTATGCCATTTACTGCAAAGGCCAGGTGGTGGACCCCCTGTCCTTTTTTCTCGATGAACCTGCCGATCGGTCCTTCCGGGTCAGTAGACTCCAAAAGCTCCACCTTGGTTTGTCCGACCATAAAAAAAGCCGTTTTCACCTTTTGGTCCTTAACCTCTTCCACGGCATAGCATTTTAGTCCGAGTACATCCTCATAATACCGAATGGATTCTTCCAGGTTCGAAACCGCGATTCCAATGTGTTCGATGTGTGTAATATTCATACCTGCATTAGGGTTGTTAACAAATTAACAAATCAAGGAAAATTTTGGGCAAAGTTAAACTATTTTAACGGCTTACAAAAGATTTCCCCAGAAAATTCCGGTTTATCTTGTGGGCTGCCAGGGCATTTCCAACTCCCAGTTTTGCCGCACCTGCAACTGTCCTGGATACATGTATACCGGCTCGGGAAGAATACCTTTTAAATAGATGCCGGGATCCCACTTCCCATTGCTATTCCGGTCACCGATCAGCCTGAGGCCGTAATTCCCTGCTTCGAGGTTTGGAAAACGGTACTGTCCGTCCTCTGTGATTACCTTCTCCTGCAGGAGCCTTCCATTCTGGTTCAACAGCTGCAGAATATACTGGGGGATGGGCTCATTCGCCCCCTCATCCGGCAGAACAACATTCATTATCAGCTTCCCATAGTCGGCCTGTGCCGTGGTGGTAAATGACCGGCTGATCGTATCATGCGTGGCTCCGAAAATATCGGTGACAGCACCCGGCAGGAACTCCAGGGTATACTTCTGTTCCTCCTCCGGTTCCAGGTCCAGTTTAAAGGTGCGCCTTACGGGGTCCACGGTGGTAAACCGGGCCTCCAGCGGGATGGTATCATTCTTCCAGATGCTGATCCTTGCCACGTCCACACTGTCAACCGGGGCCGAGGCGCGAAAGCTCACAGGCTGGTAGTGCGGCCAGGTATTCCTTCGAAGCGCTTCCATGGCCAGCTGCAGTTCCGGCAACTGTTCCACCACTTCCGGGTCAGTCCGACCCCTTGCCGCCCGTGGGCGTGCAGACAATTTCAGGGTATCCAGCACCCGGCCCCGGTCACTGATCTCCAGGAAGAGCGAGTCTGGCTGCGGATCCCTCAACCACAGCCAAAGGGTGTCCCGTCCGGGGTTTTTTTCCGTGATGTTCCAGTCGGCTGCCAGTTCCTGCCTGACATCCCTTACCCCCAAAGAGTCAAAAGGCAACCGGAAAGTTATGCGCACCCGTCCCGCACGTATGGCCTCGGCACCAGTGATCCGCTGCAAGGTATCGGCTTCCTGAAACAAATAGAGGGTGTAAGAGGTCGGTTGCTCCTGCAATCCGGGAGCCGGCTCACGAGGCTCCCCTTCCGGTTCATCGGGCTCACCGCGGCTATCGCGGGGATCAGCAGGGCCGGCATCTTCTGGCTCCCCGGGCTCGCCAGTGTCCGGGCCAGCAGGGGTTGACGGGGGCACATATTGAGGTCGGACCAGGCTGTCAATGAAGGCAATCTTTTCCTCGGGCAGGTCATAAATATAGTTGGCATTGTTGTCTACCAGCGCGAACATCAGATAATCCCCTTCCCGCATGTTGCCGATCCGAAATCGTCCCTCCTCCCCTGTCTTGGCCAGATAAACCGGCCGTTCCAGGTAGGGGATGGAGTCGATGATCCGGTCATACATCATCACGAAGACATCCTTAACCGGCTCCATGGTAAAGGCATCCAACACCTTTCCCCTGACCGACAGGGAGTCCACATAATCCCCGGTCGAGAAAACAAAGCTAAAATTCGGAATGGCATTGCCTTCAGTGATATCACGTATCGCATCCCCCAGGAATATCGAATAGGTGGTGTTTTCACGCAAGTCCGTCCCCGTGTCAAACACGAGCGACCTTCCCCTTAGCCTGAAGTCAGGCACATTTTCCAGTGGCGGGGAGATCATAAGCTGTTGGCGCACATTTCGCAGCTCGACGAATTCGTCAAAAAAAACACGAACCTCTCCGCCATAGAAATTGGCTGAATAATTCGGAGGTTCGCTACGCACCACAACCGGCGGATCCTCATCCCGCGGCCCCCCGGTCGGAGACACCACATTGGCACATGCGTAGAACAGCAGGACAAGGGCAAGCAGGCCCATCCGACGGAAAAAAAGCAAGCCCATCCGACGGAAAAAAATATCATTGTATTTGGTTGTGCCCATGGTGATCCAAAATTACAATTATTTGAAGACTCTGCAGGCCAAATGCTCAACGGACCCACTCCCGGGTCCATGCCTGAAACCTGAATCCTTTGGCCGAAAAATGCTCCAGCAGGCGGGGCAAGGCATACAGGACATTGCGGGCCGCCAGGGGGGTGTCGTGGAACAACAGCACCGAACCGTCCACTGACTTTTGAAGGCAGTGGTCAAGGCATTGATCGGGTGACATGCGGCGATCGTAATCCCGGCTGATCACCGACCACATGCAGATCTCGTACCCCTCTTTTCTTAGCCGCCTTACAAGCCCTGGACGAAGGCTTCCAAAGGGTGGCCTGAAGAGCCGCGAAGGTACGACGTCGGCACATTTTTGCACATCCGCCAGGTATTTTGAAGCAGGTGTCCAAAAACCCCGCAGGTGCTCGAAGCCATGGTTCCCCAGTGCATGTCCGGCACCGGTCAGCATGTCCACAGTACGGGGATGGATGCGGGCCTTGCTGCCAGAAACGAAAAAGGTGGCCCGGGCATCGTATTCCGCCAGGATCTGCGCCACGCGAGGAGTGACCTCCGGATCCGGTCCGTCGTCAAATGTCAGGTAAATGGCTTTGCCTCCCGGTGGCATTTCCCAGGTAAGCCAGGAGCTGGTTAGCCTGCGGAAAGGTTTTGGGATGTTATGGATCATGGAATGCATAATGGGCAAGGCTGGGTTATGGACCATAGGATGGATTATGGCACGGCGTGGATCATGGGTACGGCATTGATCAAGGCACGGTTGGGACAAAGATAAAAAAACCAGGCCTTGCGAGGGTGCAAGACCTGGAAACCAAAACACGAGAAAATAGAGGGATTGAGGAAAAAAGAACTTGTTTTCGGGTTGCTTTCTCTTATCGGGGTTGTTTGGTTACTTGATCAGGTGACGAAGTTCGCAAGGAACATCGTTGACTTCTGCTTCGGGTTTGCTCAAGGCGGAAACATCGAAGATCGTTGTTGTTTGGTTGTGGCGGCGGCTATTGGTGACCTCTTCCACTGCAAAGGGGAGGGTTTCGGTTGCTTCTTCCACAACTACCGGCATGGTCAGGGCCCTGCCAAGGGTGGTGTAAACTGTCAGGGTTCTTTTGGGGGCGGATGCCTGGGCAATCGTTCCTAAGATGATGAAGGCGGCGGTTATGATAATTCTTGTTTTCATTTTTTTTATTTTTAAGTGTTTGCGTGTGTGTTTATTCTTTGTGTGTTTGACCATATATTAACGAAACTTGTGCCAAACTTTTTAACACGTTGCTATTCTGTATGTTACAACGGCGCACCTAAAAAAATACTGTGCGGGATGCATAAAAAAACTGTCCGCTTGCGGCAGGGAATTGTTCGCAAGCGGACAGTAAAAAATGTTTCTCCGGGCTCAGGGTAAGCAGGAGCCGATCGCACTATAGGCATCGCGTGCGCGCCTTACCGTGTCACGTGCAAGCCTTACCGTGTCACGCGCGCCCCGTACCCGGGCAGACCTACCTTCGTCCGAATATCAGGGTCAGTTTCATCAGGTCTTCGGCATGCTGGCTGGTCAGTTCGTCCTTTTTATATCGCCACCGCCAATAGCCGGAGGCTTTGCCCGGGAAGTTCATGCGGGCATTGGTATCCAGGCGCAGCACATCCTGTAGGGGTACCAGGGCCATATTCGATACGGTTGACCAGGCCAGGCGGATAAATGACCAGGCAGGATCGTTTTCATCAATATTGAAATAATCACGCATCATCTGCTTGTCGGCTTCGGAGGCCTCCTTGAAGCGACCCAGCGTGGTATCGTTGTCGTGGGTTCCGGTGTATACCACCGTATTTTTATCGTAAGTATGGGGGATGAATTCGTTATCCTCGCTGGAGTCAAAGGCAAACTGCAGAATCTTCATGCCCGGCATGCCGAAATCGTCTCGCAGCTCTTCCACATCGGGAGTAATCACCCCCAGGTCCTCCGCAATGATGTGTACCTCGCCAAGCGCATCCACCACGGCCTCGAGCATTTCCCGGCCCCTGGCCTTTACCCACTCCCCTTTCATGGCGGTTTTCTCCCCGAAGGGGACGGCCCAATAAGCCGCCAAGCCGCGGAAATGGTCGATGCGAAGGACGTCATACAGCAGGAAACTGGCGCGAATGCGCTCGATCCACCACTGGAAACCTTGTTCCTCAAGATGCTCCCAGTCATAGATGGGATTGCCCCACAGCTGCCCGGTCTCACTGAAATAGTCAGGCGGCACCCCGGCCACATTGATGGGATTCAGCTCCTCGTCAAACTCGAACAGTTCCGGGTTTGCCCAGGCGTCTGCGCTGTCGAAGGCCACATACAACGGGATATCACCAAATATCTTGATGTCGTTGATGTTGGCATAAGACTTCAGCTCCAGCCATTGCCTGTAGAACAAAAACTGCACGAAGCAATAAAAGTTGATCTCATCTGACAGTTCCTCGGAGTAGCGATTGATGGTTTCCGGCTCCCTGAACTTGATCGGGCGGTCCCATTCTGTCCACGCCTTGCCATTCTGCTGGATCTTCACGGCCATAAAAAAGGCATAGTCATCCAGCCATAGTTCGTTGCGCGAACAGAAATTCTCAAACTGTGTGTGCCTAAACTTGTTGTTCTGGCTGACAAAGTTGTTGTAGGCCTTTTTCAGCAGGGGGTATTTATAGTTGAAAACCGCCCCGAAATCAACGGAACCCTCGTCAAATGTTTCTTGCGGCAGGTCTTCTGAGGAAAGCAGTCCCTGTTCAACCAGCTTTTCCAGGTCGATCAGCAGGGGATTACCTGCAAAGGCTGAAAAACACTGGTATGGGGAATCCCCATAACCGGTATGACCCAAGGGGAGGATTTGCCATAATTTTTGTCCGGATTCAACCAGGAAGTCCACAAATTCATATGCCTCCCTGCCCATGGTTCCGATACCATATTTTCCCGGTAGCGATGTAATGTGCAACAAAATTCCGCTTGAGCGTTCGTAATGCATAGCAATGGTTTTTATGAGATGGCTTTTTTAATTTTCTGTTCGTCCTCATCGTCGACAAACAGCACCGTGATGGCCGCCACAAAGAAAGCTAAGCCGCCCAGCACCAGGGCCCATATGGCTTGTCCGCCGGCAATTGTAGTCACGAAGAACCCCAGCAGGCTGGCCGCCAGAATCTGGGGAATAACAATAAAGAAATTGAAGATCCCCATATAGGTCCCCATTTTATGGGCCGGCAACGAGCCCGTCAGGATGGCGTACGGCATAGACAGTATACTTGCCCAGGCCAATCCGACGCCAACCATCGACAGGATAATCAGATTCGGGTCCCCGATGAAATAAATGGAGATAAAGCCGATGCCGCCGGCTGTCAGGGCGATCATGTGCGTAATCCTGCGGTTGGTCCATTTGGCCAGGACGGGTAAAAAGAAGGCCAGCAATGCAGCAAAGCCGTTATAGGCCGCGAACGACACCCCGACCCAGTCGGCCCCCCGGTTGTATTCCTGTTGGATACGGTCGAGCGTAGTTTGGAGTCCGCCACTAATGCCCACACCTCTTTCCTCCCGGAAAAAGTTCACCACCCGCATGCTGGCGACCACATTCGACTGACCGGCCAGCACCTGCTCCTCGTAAGTGATCAGTTCCCGGTTCACCCTTTCCAGGGCAGCAGTCCATTCGGCCGGCCCCATTTCCTCCAGCTGCTGCCCGATGGTTTTCATCTCCTGCACCTCCGCCGCTGAGATCCGCATATCGTAAATATGGCTGGTCACCCCGGCCGTGGTATAGATCCACATCGCGAACAGCGCAAACCAGGAGAAAAACTGCACCACGGCAAGCTGACCCATCGTCTTTGGCATGCGATACAGGTCGTTGATCACCACGACAAAGCCGTGTTTGCCGCTTCCACCCCGGATCATCAGTCCGGTTACAAGCTGAATCAGTCCAAATATTACCAGTCCGCCGGTCAATATATACAGCTCCGCCTCCAGCTTCAGCCAGTGCACCACCAAGGTCAGCAGTAGTCCGCCAAAAATCCAGAACGGCGCATACTTCAAAAACCTTTGGGCAGGCAGCAATTCATCCCGCTCATGTTGTCTTATATTATCATTGTCGGATCGGTTCCTTTCAAATTCTGCCAGCTGCTCGGGTGAATATTCACGTGTTCTGATCACCGTCCACAGCACCGACAGGAAAAACACCCCTGCCCCGATGTAGAAGGCAAATTTAACCGATGGGGGAATGCGCTCTCCGGCGGCAATGTCAGCCACATTGGAAACCCCCAGCCAGTTCGTCAGTATATATGGCAGTCCGCTGGCCACAACCGCACCGACACCGATAAAGAAGCTCTGCATGGCAAACCCCTTGGTTCGCTGCTCGGGTGGGAGCATATCTCCCACAAAGGCCCGGAACGGCTCCATGGAAACGTTGATGGAAGCATCCAGTATCCAGAGCATCCCGGCGGCCACCCACAGGAACGGGCTGTTCGGCATGATGATCAGGGCCAGAGATGCCAGTATGGCTCCTACCAGGAAGAACGGCCTGCGCCGTCCTAGACGATTCCAGGTGTTGTCACTGAGGTATCCGACTATGGGCTGAACAATCAGGCCGGTTACCGGCGCCGCGATCCAAAGAATGGGGATGGTTCCGATATCTGCCCCCAGGCTTTCAAAGATGCGGCTGACATTGGCATTTTGAAGGGCAAAACCAAACTGAATGCCCAAAAACCCGAAACTCATGTTCCAGATTTGCCAGAAACTCAAACGAGGTTGTGTCTTCATCTGAAAAATTTCAAAGATATTAAATATTCAGATAATTCATCAGCGAGTCAAAGCGGCTGTTGAGCAGGTCGTCCATCCTGCTTTCTTCCGAAAAGGAGGCGGTAATAACGTAATTGTAGCGATTGAATGTCTGAATGATCGGCGAAAGGTCGATTCGGTTCACCTTGATGGTAACCTCCAGACGGGTGCTGTCGGGGAAGGCAGCGATGTAGGAACTCAGCACCTTGGCATCGTTCGACTCGACGATGCGGGCAATCTCGCTGAGGGAATATTCGTGTTCGTTCACTTCCAGAACAAGGATGCCGCCGGGCTGTCTGACCGAGGCAATCTCGCCCATCATCGCGGCAATCTTGTCAAGGGTGATGCAGCCCAGGTAATTCTCCTTGTCATCCAACACGGGCACCACGCTGAGCTTTTCGGCGGCGGCCAGCCTGATCACATCATAGAAGTGCTGTGACTGCTGCACATACGGTCTGGGGATCGGGAGGCGCTGGTGGCACAAGGGTTGCTCCAGATCATCCAGGTTCAGGACCTGCAACTCGGAGATGACCCCAAGCAGTTTGTCTCCGTTCACGATCGGCAGATGGGACAAGCGCAGGTCGTCCATCATGCCCAGGGCAATATTTCCTGTGTCGGATGGCTTCAGCGGCATCACCAGGTCACTGAAATAGGTCTTCATCAACATCTTTGAACACGCTAAAATTCCAATGTGAAGTTACTGAATTTTTATAAAAAAGAATTTATTACTTTTGCTTTGACGGCCATTCACAGGCCAAAAGCGGGAGTAGCTCAGGGGTAGAGCATCAGCTTCCCAAGCTGAGGGTCGTGGGTTCGAATCCCATTTCCCGCTCTGATAAAAAAGAACCTACAAGCATATTTTGCAGGTTCTTTTTTATTAGAATTAATTGCAATGAAATTTGCAATACAAGATGGGTTGAGAAATCAACACAGGATGCCAGACTCCTTAGGTACAATCGTTATGCGAAATATTTCCTTATCAATGCCAGTAAATCGTTTCCATTAATCGGTTTTGCAATATAATTGTTGCATCCCGATTCTATTGATTTTTCCCTGTCGCCCGCCAGGCCATGAGCAGTTTGTGCAATGATGATAACCTCTTTATTAAATTCCCGGATTTTCCGTGTGGCCTCGTATCCTCCCATTTCGGGCATTCGAATATCCATTAAAATCAAATCAATGTCTGGATTGGAGCGGCATTGTTCAACGGCTTCAACACCCGTCCTTGCTTTTAAAACTTCTTTACTAAACGTTTTAACTGTTTCGTCCAATAACAATTCCGAAAATTCATCATCTTCAACAATCAGCGTTTTTAGTTTTCTGACATCA
>SLNU01000320.1 GCA_007132865.1 Bacteroidales bacterium
CACCGAACTCCTGCCGGTTCAGGAAATACAGTGTGGCGGTGGTACCATATTTTTCCTGGATCTCCTCCACCCAGCCAAGGTCGCGGATGCCGGCATCGTTGTATATGAAGGCCGCGGGCAGATAGAGGTAATAGCCTTTGGTGTCCCAGCTCAGGGCGTTGTGGAATGATTTGGTGAACCGCAATCCGAACAGGACCGTGAAAAGGACCAGGATGAGGATGAGGCTGTGCTTCTTTGTAATTTGCATGGGTTTTATCAGTATTTGTATTTACCCTTCCACAGACTCTTCAGCCGGGCCCTTAGCTCGTTTTCCCGGGGATTGTTTCCGGGATCGTATAGGAGGCTGCCGCTTAGCTTTTCCGGGAAAAACTCCTGCGCTGCAAAGTTCCTGTCGAAATCGTGGGAGTATTTATAATCCCTGCCGTACCCGGCTTCTTCCATCAGTTTGGTGGGGGCGTTGCGGATGGCCAGGGGAACCGGGAGGTCGCCCGTATCCTTTACTAGCTTGATGGCCTTGCCTATTCCCAGGTATGCAGCATTGCTCTTGGGCGAAGATGCCAGGTAGGTGGTGACCTGTGCCAGGATGATCCGGCCCTCCGGCATGCCGATCATGTTGATGGCCTCAAAGCAGCTGGTGGCCAGCAGCAGGCCATTGGGATTGGCATTTCCGATATCCTCTGCCGCCAGGATCACGAGGCGGCGGGCGATGAATTTGGGATCCTCTCCGCCCTCGATCATCCTGGCCAGATAGTAAAGGGCCGCATTGGGATCGCTTCCGCGCACCGATTTGATGAAGGCGGAAATGACATCGTAATGCATCTCCCCGCCCTTGTCGTAAAGCGCCAGGTTCTGCTGAATCACATCCAACACCAATGCATTGGTGATTTGCAGCGCATCCCCTTCCGAAGCATTCACGGCCAGTTCCATGGCGTTCAGCAGCTTGCGGGCATCCCCGCCTGACAGGCGCAAAAGCGCACCGTCTTCCTGCACCCGGATGGTCTTCCCGCTCTCCTCTTCCAAAAAGATTCTGGCTTTTTCCAGAAGCTGCAGCAAGTCCGCCTTTTCCAGTTCCTTCAAAATATATACCTGGCAACGCGACAGCAGCGGGGAGATCACCTCAAAGGAAGGATTCTCCGTGGTCGCCCCGATCAGGACGATCACCCCCTGCTCCACAGCACCCAACAGGCTGTCTTGCTGTGATTTGCTGAAACGATGGATCTCATCTATGAACAGGATGGCCTGTCCGCCCTCCTCCCCCGCCTTGCCAATCACGGCGCGAACCTCCTTTACCCCGGAGCTGACCGCACTGAGGGTGTAAAAGGGGCGAAGCAGTGTCTGGGAGATCAAATAGGCCAGCGTGGTCTTCCCTACCCCGGGCGGACCCCAAAGGATCATGGAGGGAATGTGTCCCGACTCAATGGATTTTCGTAGGATGGCACCTGTACCGACGAGGTGCTTTTGTCCCAGGTATTCATCCAGGGAGGCGGGACGGAGCTTTTCTGCCAGGGGGGCAGATCGTTTGATAGTCATCGGATTCAGGTTCAGGTTCAGGTTCTGGTTCTGGTTCTGGTTCTGGTTCTGGTTATGGTTCAGGTTGAGGTAAACTGTTTCGGGTCTTTCAGGTTTTGCAGGTGTTCCAGTCTTTTTAGCAGGGGCGGGTGTGAAAAATGTACGAACACGTAGGCAGGATGGGGCCTGAGGTTGCTCAGGTTGTTGACCGAAAGCTTTTTCAGGGCCTCCATCAGGGGTGCGGGCCGGTAGTGTTTTGCAGCAAAGGCATCCGCCTGGTATTCATGGCGGCGGCTCATCTGGTTGCCGGCAATGCCCAGCAATAGGGAAACGGGGGCATATAGCAGCGCGAAGGCCAGGATGCCGAGGTGGAAGCTGGCCTCTTGCCCCCCCAAGGCCAGGGAAAGCTCTGGACGGTTGACAAAAATCCCCAGCAGGAAAAGCATCACCCCGCTTTGGATCAATGAAACAGCCATCCCCTTGCGGGTATGCTTCTTTTTGTAATGCCCGATCTCATGTGCCAGCACCGCGACAAGTTCATCGGTTGTATGGTCTTTTATCAGCGTGTCGAACAGCACAATCCGCTTTTTGGGTCCCAGTCCGCTGAAATACGCATTGGCCTTGGAGCTTCTTTTGGACCCGTCTATCACAAAAATATTGTCCAGCCTGAAGCCCGCTTCCCTGGAAAAATCCTCAATGGCGGTGCGCAAGGGTCCCTCTTCCAGCGGGGTTTGCTTGTTAAACAGGGGCACGATCAGGGTGGAGTAGAACATGGTCATAAATACGGAGAAGCCGGAAAAGACCACCCAGGCCCAGAGCCAGAAAAGCCTGCCCGCCACACTGTAAAACCAGACAAACAGGGCCAGCAGAGCCCCCCCGATCAGCAGGGCCAGCAACCATCCCTTGAGCTTGTCGGCTATGTAGATGGCAGGTGTGGTGCGGTTGAAGCCGAACCGCTCCTCCACCACGAAGGTGGCATATACTTCAAAGGGCGTGGAGAGAATATCCGATGCCAGTCCGATTAACCCGAAAAACAACAGGGCCAGCAATACAGGGTGGGTGGTGTATTCCCTCAGAAACCCGTCCAACCACCCAAATCCGCCCCATAACAACATCCCCAGGATCAACATGAAAGAGAGGCTGGAGGCAATCACTCCCAGGCGCATATTCACCCGGGAATACTGCTGCGACCTGCGGTACCTGTCCTCGTCATAAATTCCTTTCAGCTCTTCCGGCAATTCGTTGCTCCATCGGGAAGCATTCAGCAGGTCCATGATCCGGTCGAAGAGGTAATCGGCCACAATAATTACCAGGATTACCCCCAGCAGAATGTTTTCCATAGTCTTCTTTTATTGGCACAAGGGTCTTCTTATTCTGCGGGCTTTCTGGCGGATCAATAGCTTCCGCTTCGTTTGCGCATGAACCACTCCCCTGCCAGCAGCAGCAGGATAACAAAAAACAATATTTTCATATTGACCAGCTCATCAAAGGTCTTCCGTGCGTACATCACCGGACTAACGTCCTCCCTGTCAAGCAGGTGGTCTGACAAATCCTGCCACTGCCCTCGATAAAACAGCACAGCCCCCGACTGTTCAGCCATTTGGAACAACAGGTTGTGGTCGGCAATGGTCCGCAGTTCTTCCAGGTTCAGCGGGGAAACGGTGAACCGGCCCCCGGCGGTAAACCTTTCGCCACCGAAACTGGTGGCGGCCTCATAGGTATATTCACCCGGCTGGAAAGTTCCTGCAGCGAGCCGGTAAGCGTTGGAGGTCCGACCCATCTGGTAGGTAAAGCTCTGGCCATCCTCACTGATGATCACTACCGACACCTCGGGTTCGTTGACCAGTTCAAAGGTACGGTTATACAACTCTGCCTCCAGGAGCACCTCCTCGTTCTCATACAGGAAGGCTTCCATATTCACCCGGAACAGGCTCCTGTCCTCTCTCACCGAAAGGTATTGTGCCAGCCTGTGAATCAGCTCATCAAAGGCGTCATGGCTGCCGGTCCTCGCGAATGCCGACAGCCGCCACCTCCAGATCCCCTCACCCGTAATGACACCCGTCTTCCAGGCCCCGGCCCGGGAAAAGGCAAGCAGGGGCTGGTCGCTTACCACCTGTCCAATGCGCTGGTTGAGCATGACCTGTGTACCTGCGGCCGTGGTATACCTTGCAAAAGGGGAAAACAGCGGGGGAAAGGAAGGCAAAAGGGTCCTGGTTTGCTCCGGAACAGAGAACAGGGAGAATCCTGCATCCAATGCCGGAAGGGTTTCCGTGAATGCGTCCGAGCGGGGAGAAATGGCCAGTCCGGTTCTGAGTTGATTAAATGCGGCCAGGTCGCTTTGCTGGCCAAGGATAAACAGGCAGGACAGTTCCGCAGCGGCAACCTGTTCCATAAAGCCCTGTATGGAACGCCCCGGTCCGGGTAACTGGTGTAAAATTAATAAGTTAAATGCCTCAATATTCCCTTCGAACGCATCGAACAGGGAAACGGTCACCTCGTAGTTCTCGTTTTCCTCGAGTGCCATTCTAAGCGCACCTACATCCGGATGCGGGGCATGGGCAAGAACCAAGACCTGCTGCCTGCCATCAATCACATCGATATAAAAGTCCATCGTATTGTTGGCCAGGCTGACCTCGTCGCCAGAGGGTGCAATGGCAGCCCGGTAGCGCTGCATCCCCGGCACATCGGCATTAAGCTCAATTGGAATGGTCTGAATGTCATGATCACCAGAGAAGTCCAGTGTTTGGGCAAAAAGGGTCTCCCCGCCCCTGCTGATGGTCAGCCGGCTGGAGCGTCCGTCCCCCTGCCTGGCCTCCACCACTACCTCCAGCGGGAAATCGTTGCCGAGGTAGGTGATGCGGTTGTGGTTGACCCTGCCTATGAGCAGGTCATGCCTGGGCGTGGTATCGCCCAGGGCGATGGCATAGACAGGGTAAGGTTTTCCCGCGGATGCATAAAGCGGATTAATCCCCCTGTTATAGAGTCCGTCACTGGCCAATACCACAGCCCCGATGTTCCGGTTGCTGTAGTGCTGGTCAATGCCGGCGAAGACCTCCGAAATATCGGTCATTTTCTCCCCGAAGGCAATGGAATCTGATGCCCGAAACTCCTCACCAAAGGTATAGCTGCGCACCTGGTAGCGTCTTTCCACCGCATCCAGGAAGCTGTCTTTCCCCTCCAGATAGGCCGACACATCCATGGCATCGGCATGGATGAGAATGGAGCCTGAATTGTCCTGGGCAAATATCAGCAAAGGATCTTCCACCTGCCTGATTACCCGCTCCACCATGGGTCCGAGCAGCAAAAAGCACAGCAGGCTGACCGACAAAAAACGAAAAACCGCAAATGCCTTTGTCTGCAAGGGAGTGAACCCGTCCCCGGCATTGCGGTGGTATAGCAATGCAGCATAAGCCGCACCGGCCAGCAGGCAAAACAGCAGGAACCAGGCCGGGTAATCAAACAGCACATTGAATCCCATATAACAAAGATAATGCGAAATCGGTAAAATAATTGAAGGGTTCCGTTGCAGTCCGGAACCCTTCAAAGTTTATTCACCTGCGGGTCTTGTCCGCCTCGGCTTATTTGTTCTGGCTATCCCCTGATTTGCCTTTGGATTGGCCACCACCAGGTTTACCGATATTCTCCCTCATCCCGGTATCGGCCTTGATATTCTCCATGCGGTAATAGTCCATTATTCCAAGGTTCCCGCTCCGGAAAGATTCAGAGATTGCTTTGGGGATCTCGGCTTCCGCTTCGATTACTTTGGCCCGGGCTTCCTGGGCTTTCGCCTTCATTTCCTGCTCGGCAGCAACTGCCATCGCACGGCGTTCCTCGGCCTTGGCCTGGGCAATGTTCTTATCGGCATTGGCCTGGTCGATCTGCAGCATGGCCCCGATGTTCTTGCCCACATCGATGTCGGCAATGTCAATGGAAAGGATCTCGTAAGCCGTTCCGGAATCCAGGCCTTTTGAGAGCACAACCTTGGATATGCTGTCGGGGTTCTCCAGCACCTGTTTGTGGTTGTTGGCAGAACCAATAGAGGTCACAATGCCTTCACCCACACGGGCAAGAATGGTTTCCTCACCGGCGCCACCCACAAGCTGCTTGATGTTCGCCCTCAGGGTTACCCTTGCCTTGGCGATCAGCTGTATCCCATCCTTGGCCACGGCAGCCACCGGAGGGGTGTTGATGACCTTGGGCTTGACCGACATCTGCACGGCCTCCAACACATCGCGTCCGGCCAGGTCAATGGCCGTCGCCGTTTTGAAGTCCAGCGGTATATTTGCCTTGTCCGCACTGATCAGGGCATTCACGACCGCCTTCACCCTTCCCCCTGCCAGGTAATGCGCTTCCAGGTCATTCCGGTTCAGGCTCAGTCCGGCTTTGGTGGCAGAGATCAGGTTGTTCACAATGACCGCGGGCGGGATTTTCCTCCAGCGCATCAGCACCAGTTGCAGCAAGCTGATCCTAACGCCGGAAACCAGCGCCGAGAACCAGAGTCCGACCGGGATAAAGTAAAAAATGACCCACAGCCCCACGATGCTTACCAGGGCGATGGCAATGATGATTCCAATATTGTTCGGATCCATTTTCTCTTATGATTTAAGTTTAACAATGATTTTATTCCCTTCCACCTTGACCACGCTCACCGGGGTGTTCTCGGCAATCAGGTTGTCTTTGGATGTCACTTCATAGTAGTCTTCGTTGATGAGGGCTTTGCCCATCGGATTAAGCCGGGTAATGGTCATGCCCTCGTCCCCCACTTTAATCTTTTCGGATTCCACAACATTCACCTTTCCATGCAGCTCCGAGCTGAGCATGGCTTTCTTCCATGTGTTCGACTTCAGCGCAAATCCAATGGAAACCAGGCTAAGCGCCAGGGCGCCAATGAGGGTCATGATTCCGACCGGGACGCCATATTGGTTGAACGCCACCACCACACCTGTGACCAGCATGCCAATGCCTGCCAGTCCGACAACCGTGGCACCGGGTACCACCAGTATCTCCAGCAGCAGAAATACAATTCCCACCACGATTAGACTAACAACGATCAACCAGGTCATATAGCTATGTGTTTGCGGTCCCAAACAAAGGTATTAAAAAAGAACTTGTATTGAGGGTATAAAAATACTATTCGTCCTGCTTTTTACTGAACCGGATCTTGTTTTCCTGCCCTTTTAGCAGCCTGCTAATATTTTTCAAATGGGTCAGGGGCACGAATATGGCCACCAGCACGGAGAAAACGATTTCAGGCAGAAGCGGTTGCGGCAGTATCCACAGCACCACGGCCGGAAATGCCAGTGCAGCCAGCATGGAACCCAGTGAAACATACCTGGTGGGGATAAACGCCAGCAGGAAAACACCCAGGCAGATCAGGATGGCTCCAGGGAACAGGACCACGATAATCCCTGCAAGCGTGGCGATGCCCTTGCCTCCCCTGAATCCTGCAAACAGCGGGAAAACGTGTCCCAAGAGGGCCAGGGCACCCAACAGAAACAAGAACACAACGAACCACTCCTCCACGGCAAACGAGTGTCGAACAAAATGGCCCAGTGAAACTGCTGCAGCTCCCTTAAGCGCATCGATCAACAGCACGGCAATGGCCGTTTTTGCACCCAGGACCCGGTATACATTGGTGGCGCCGGCATTTCCGCTTCCATGATCGCGTACATCGATGCCAAAGAACCATTTCCCGGCCCAGACCGCAGTGGGAATGGACCCCAACAGGTAGGCCCCGGCCACGCACAGTGCCAGGGACAATATCGGTATGGACATAAGCAGGATCAATCCTTGATCAGTTTGACCGCGATCCAGTCGTTACTCCTCTTCTCCCCATCAAACTTCAGTCCGATGCTGGCGGCATGGGCCACAATATCCCCCTTGTCCATTTCCAGGAAACCGCTCAAAATCAGCACGCCACTGGGGTTAAGCACCGAGGTGTACTTTTCCATGTCTTCTATCAGGATGTTTTTTGTGATGTTGGCAAGAATCACATCAAAGGTATCATCCCAGAACAGTCCGGTGTCCCCGTGCTGTACATCAATAAATGACATGCCGTTGCGCTCGGCATTCTCCAGGGTATTCTCATAGGCAGAAATGTGGCTGTCGATGGCCGAGACCGTGGCGGCCCCTTTTTTGGCCGCCAGGATGGCAAGTATTCCCGTCCCGCACCCCATATCCAGGACCGCCTTGCTTTTGAGCTTCAAATCCAGCAGCCATTCCACCATCAGTGCGGTGGTCTCATGATGGCCGGTCCCAAATGACATCTTCGGCTCAATGATGATCTCGAAGGCGGCGTCCGGCCGTGCCTCATGAAAGGGGGCACGTACGAACACCTGGTCCGTAATCCAGATGGGCTCAAAATTGCTTTCCCACACCGCATTCCAGTTTTGGCTCCCAACCACCCTTACCTGGTGTGACATTTCCAGGTCAATGCCTGCTTCGGGCAGGCTCATGGCACCACCCAGCAGGTCCTCCCGGTAGTTCGCCTCCCCAATGAAGGCCTTGAACCCTTCCAGGGTCTCTTCAAAACTCTCGAAGCCGATATCGGCCAGCTGTGCAATCAGGATATCCCTCCAGGGATCCATCGGGTTCAGTTTGCAATCCACTTCCACATAGTCCATATCGGGAATATTAAAATGATTGAATGATCTTGATAAAATCCTCTGCTTTCAGGGAGGCCCCGCCGATCAGTCCGCCATCGACATCCTGTCTGGAAAACAGCTCCCGGGCATTTTGGGCATTGCAGCTTCCGCCGTAGAGGATGGAGAGATTCTCCGAAACTCCGGCCCCGTA
This sequence comes from Bacteroidales bacterium, assembly GCA_007132865.1. The sequence continues at coordinate 8,305 of SLNU01000320.1, forward strand.
TTTCTCTGCCAGCAACTTTCTGATAAAGGCATGCACCTCCTGTGCCTGGTCTGGACTGGCCGTTACCCCGGTCCCGATTGCCCAAACCGGCTCATAGGCAATGACAGTCTTCAGAATCTGTTTCTCATCCAGCCAAAAGAGGCCATTCACCAGTTGGGATTTAATCACCTCAAAATGGTTTCCGGCCTCCCGCTCCTGCAGCATTTCCCCACAACAGAATACAGGCGTCAGTCCTTGCGCGAGTGACCGTTCCACCTTTTTGGCCAGCATTTGGTCATCCTCTCCGAAATAAGCCCTCCGCTCAGAATGTCCGACAAGCACATGGGTTACGCCCAGCGAAGCCAGCATTCCTGCCGACACCTCACCAGTGAAGGCACCTTTCTCCTCCTGGTGGCAGTTCTGCGCCCCTGCAGAGACACCCTGATGGTCCGCACATACCCTGACCACCGGTGGCAGAAACACATAAGGGGGGAAAAGCACCACCTCCGGCACCTGGGATGTGCCACCTTGATCTTCCCGGTTTAGAAGCTCGCATACACCTGAGGCCAGCTTCTTGGCGCCATCCAGGTCTGTATTCATTTTCCAGTTTCCGGCAACGATTTTTTTTCTCATTTTATTCTTTTTAATTTTTCAGGTTTATTGTTGTTTTTATTGTCGGATGCAGGTTTTCCCGGACGCCCGCCTGCAAGCATAGCATGCCCCATACGGGATGCCTATAGCCTTTATGTGAGACGCACCCTGGGATCCAGGTAGCCATACACAATATCCACGCATATGTTCAGCAGCACCAGCATGACCGATATCAGCAGTACGGCGCCCATGAGCACCGGGAAGTCATAATATTCAAGCGCTTCCA
>SLNU01000203.1 GCA_007132865.1 Bacteroidales bacterium
CCAACAGCCAACAGCCAACAGCTAATAGCCAACATCCAACAACCAACAGCTAATAGCCAACAGCCAACAGCCAACATCCAACAGCTAATAGCCAACAGCCAACAACCAACCACCAACAACCAACAACTAACCCCTAAGTATGACGAGCCGTTCTGTCAGCTGCGATTGCTGGCCGTCGGGCGTGGTCAGGATCAGCCGGTATATATACATGCCGTTGCCAATGGGTTTGCCCTGGTCGCTGGTTCCGTCCCAATATATCGGGGGGGACTGGAAGCCCGGGGACTGTACCCTGGTGTCAATGGCCTTCAGCAGTCTTCCCTGCAGGTCGAAGACCTCGATGCGCACGTCCAGATCTGAAAACGGCAGGTTGTGCGAAAATACAAAATGCGTCCCGTCCTGGAAGGGATTGGGGAAATTCATCAGGTCCTGCAGCGCCGTCTGCGCTGAGCTGGCCACGATGAAATCCAGGGTCTCCACCGCCGGGTTGTTGTGGATGTCCCATGCCCGCAAACTCAGGCGGTGGGGTCCCTCCGGAAGCCGGGAGAACGGATACACCACCCGGCCACGCTGATAGCTGTCCAGATCGGCCTCATAATAAGCATTCAACACGATCGGCGATGCCTGGTCATCGTTCAGGAAAGCCACAATGTCGTGCCCGATGCTTCCCCGTATGTTGATCCCGCTTTCATCGTTAAGGAACGCAAGCAAAACGGGGTTCTCGTTGGTGGTACCCCCCGAAACGAAAGTTGTGTCATTCATATAAAGCTCGATGAGGGGTCCGGTATTGTCCGCTTCATACCCTTCCAGGGTCCCCCCGATGATGAACCCGTCATCGTAGCCGTGCCCGTCTGTCTGTCCGTCGAACACATAATAGCTTATCTTTCCTTCGCCATAATGGTAGGCGATGTCCTTGGGAACCACAAAGCCAAAGCTGAACCGCCCGTTTTCCACGCTGGCTTTGCCCTTGTAAATCATGGCAGAGCGCATGGCAAAATCGGCCTTGTTGCTGCCCGGCGCATTGGCCAGGGTCTGGAAGGTTCCCTTTTTATCATATACCGTCGGATAGATCACCCCGTTATAAGCGCTTGCCAGGTTTCCGTACCTGTCTGCCACGTAGCCTTCCACAGTGACCTGCTGGAATGCCCTCAGGGTGTCGGGCATGCTTTCCGTAACCACCGAATATTCCGGATAAGCCATCTGCATGGAGGGGTCACCAAGCAATACGAAGTTTTTAAGCCGCCAGGGCTGCACATTGCCATCACTCTCCACCTTGGCGATCCGGATCAGGTCCCCAAGTCGCGGGTATTCCCCGTTTTCCCCCGGTCGGAGGGCATTGCGCATAAAATTCTCGTTCAAAGTCAGGTTGGTCCCGGACCAGGCCAGGCGCGTGGTGGTGTAGAGGGCCACGGCGCCCCCGTCGGGCTTGAGCAGGATGCGCACCCCGGCCGAGAGCTTATCCGGGTCAGGCTGGTCAAAACTGCTGAACTCACAGGTGGCCGTCATGAAAACCGGCAGGTTGTAATGGTTGTTCCAGGTCTCTATGTCGACAAAAGTAACCACATTCTGCGCTGCAAGTCCCCGCGGACCCCCGTGCCCAATATAATTAATCAGCAGAGCTCCCTTGTTGACCCGGTCGTTGATTGCCTGGTTTACCTGGGGATACCTTGACCCCCCTGCCAGGGTCACCATCGGGTAGGCATCCAGATAAATCTTACCAAGGTTGTAAGCGGGATAGAGCTGCTCCACGATGTCGCCGAGACGCTCGGCATGGTTGAAATGGGTATTGAAGTCCCCGTCATCGGCCACGAACACCACCATGTTCCGCCAGTCTGCATGGTTCGGTGTCTTTACAGAGAGGGCCTGGTTCCCACCTTCTGGTTCGATCACCTGGTCGTAACGAATGATCTTATCCACCACCGCTTCCGCTTCCTCAATGGTCCGCACAGGCAGTCGTCCGATTCCGATATCCAGCAATCCGGTGGCACCCTCCCCTTCAGAATCGGCCAGCAGTCCAAAATAATCGTCGGTCATAAATGAGGTAGAGTGAGACAGGGAGGAGACGCTCTGGTAGGTGGGGATCAGGTTCCCCCCGTAGCCGAGCAGGTCCTTGTTGTCGATGGTGCCATTGCCGAAAAGCAGGAGGTAGCGGGGAAGCTGCTCAGGCGTCTGTGCGCGGTCGTGGAACATCTTCATGAAATTTCGTATCGCAGATACATCGGGTGCTCCCGAGGAGAACTCATTGTATATTTGCTGCGGCGTGACGATATGCACACTCAGTCCGTCGTTTTCCCTCCTGAAAGACGCCAGTCTTTCCGCTTGGGGGAGGAAGATAATCGGACTGACGATGATCAGGTCGGCGGTGGGCAGGGCATGCAGGTTCTGGTTCTCCACCCCTCCGGCCAGCCTGGCCTCCAGGTAAGAGGCCCCGCTGAACGCCACAAACTCCCTGAGGGAATCGGCAGGCAGGCGGAATTCCAGCTGGTTTCCCGGGCGGGTCACCTCCTGCTCCCGGATATTGAAACGATCGGTGACATCCCATACCCTTACCCCGCTGCCGGCATTGGCCAGCGCATAATGGGCGATGTTGCCAGGTCCGACTGCTGTCGTGTTCCTGAACCCCATCTGGGAACCGGACAAACGCAGCTGGCGCGTCACGTTCACGGCAATATAGTCCAGCCAGCCCCTGGAGGTGGATGCCGGGCGGTTGTAAGTAAGGTTCACGCGGACCGTATTGCCCGGCTCAGGAGTAAACGACATGCCAGCGACGGACTGCCGGGCGTGGAAGTTTATGTAGTCCAGCAGGTTGACCGGGGGGATTGCCTGGTTCATTTGCCCGTCACCTGCCCTTACCGTAAAAGTGCTCGACACTCCCGAACGGGCCGCCAGGCTTGTCCGCACATGGGCCGGACCGGCCGGGTCAATATCCGGAAAGGCAAAGTTGAACTGCCTGGAGAGCGTGGCATCGAACACCTCCCCGAACCACTGCCTGCCACTTCCGATCAGGCTGATAAGATCCCGTTGGTGGTAGGCAAAATCCTGGAAAGTGGTGACCGTGTGAGTCGTAGACTGTGTAGTGGAGGGCTGGGAAGGTACGCGCTTGCCCGGTCCCTGGCCGGTTGTAATGAAATAACAGCTTTCGGTGGCATAGAGGTGGACCTCGTGCGTGAAAATGCCTTCCTGCGAATCAAATGTCCACGTATTGGGTCCCTCTGCATAAAACAGGATATAGTCGTTCTGCCCGAACACCCCGTCAGAAGCACCTGAGATATAGATGGCATTTTCTTTCAGATCATCCGGACGCGCCTGGTCGTTTGCCTCAGGCAGCATGCCTCCTCCATTGCCAAAGAGTCGGATCTGGCTTTTCTGCAGGCCCTGCATATTGATGCCGAGGGCGAGCAGGTCGGCGTGGCTTAGGCGGTAGATCCCTGTTTCACCGACACAAACCTTGAACCAGCTCCCACTGGCCAGGACAGAACCTTCGGCAAATTCCACTGCCTTGTCATAGGTGGCAGTGGGTTCATAACGCAGCGTTTCCTGGAGGCTAAACGACACCAGTTTTTCATATTTTCCGCTTGCCGGGTCCAGCCGGAAGGGATACAGGGTGGAGACCGAATGGGATTGTTTTCGCTCCCACTGGGTTCCATGGTGAATTCGGACCTCGGTCTGTCTGAAGCCGGCTGCCTCCAGGACCTGTTGTTCGGCGGTGTTCGCCGACTCGAACACGGCATCTGCCAGTTCAAAATCCGTCCGGAAATGGGGAACCCTGTCGGGCATCCGCATAGACCAGACCGGAACGCCGGGCATGGAATCGGCAAATACGGCGCCCTCAAAATAAAGCATGTCGAGGTAATGCCCTTCGCCCACCGGCATGCGCTGAGGCCCTTCATGTGCAAGTCTGACCTGGATGCGATCACCGGAAGGGAACCCCCCCAGGTGCAGCAGCATCAATCCGACAAAAATAATGAACAGCCGTTGCGTTGACATCATAATTATTCATTCCTTAAAACAGTAACACCCCACAGGCATGACTTGTTTTAAAACGAAAAAAACGGGGGCATATTTTTTGGGCATCCGCAACACGCACATATAGCTGTATATCAAATGTCTAAAAAACTTTAATCATTAGGGAATGGACTATTATACTTGTATTAATAACAATATTGCCTTATTTTCGTTTGCGAAAGGACGGGTTATTGCGATCTCTATGACAAGAAAATGAGACTTCCACTGGCAAAAAGGGTTTTCAGGCTAATCATTTTCTCAACCCTCCTGTTGGGTGCTCCCGTATCCATGGGGCAGGATCCGATTTTCTCACAGTTCTTTTCCTCTCCCCTTTACCTCAACCCGGCATTTGCGGGATCTACGGGAGCCTACCGCTTTGTTCTGAACTCAAGGGCGCAGCCTTTTGTGGGCTTTAACACCTTCTCTACTTTTAATTTCTCATACGATGGTTTTGTGAGGCCGTTGTATGGCGGACTGGGACTTTTAATCACCAGTGACCTGCAGGCCGGGCTAATCATGAAAAACCAGGTGTCGGGCATTTACACCTACCACCTGCGCGCATCCGACAACTTCCATATTCATTTCGGCGCCCAGGCAGGCTACATGCGGAGTGACTTTAAGTGGCAGGACCTGGAGTGGGCAGTGGATGGGGAGCCGGTACCGTTACACGACCAGGTCGGTTACGCCAATTTTGCGGCCGGTATACTGTTTTACTCCGAGAACATATACGGCGGAATTGCTGCCCACAACCTTTCTGAACCTGTCGAAGCCTTTTACGAGGGCAGCGAACAGCGCCTCAACAGGAAATATACCGCCCATTTCGGCATGCATTTGCGGCCCGGGCAGGGACAGCAGTCGCGCAGAGGGGCCCAGTCACAAAGGGGTCCACAGTCCAGAGCCTTATCGATTTCCCCGAATATCATTGTGCAGCACCAGGCACCTTTCACAAGGATCAATTACGGGCTGTATGCCGGACTGGATCCCTTGCTGGCCGGGGTCTGGCTCAGGCAGGATTTGGGTCGCCCCTATACCCTTGTCTATCTGCTGGGGGCAGAGTTCGGGGCATTCCGGGTGGGCTATAGTTACGACCATTCCCTTTCCGGTTTTTCAGGTGCCACACAAGGCATTCACGAAATAAGTGTAATTTTTTCGATGTATAGTGAATCAAAAAACATGAAATACCGTATACTAAACTGTCCGAGTTTTTAGTTATTTTTGTACGCGCACAAAATCAAGCGAAATATGAGACGGAATCACCATTTCTTCAAGCTTCCCGCCCTGTTGTTTCTGACTGTAACCATTGTGGCCTCCTCATGTGGAAGGCGGCAGGAAGTCTCCGAAACAACGGGCTGGCGTTACAACCATGAGGCCTCAGGCGGGTTTGAAGTTTCCCAGTACCGGGAACAGGCCCTGGGGCCAGGACTGGTATTTATCGAAGGGGGCACCTTTGTGATGGGGCGAACCGTTGATGATGTGATGTTCGACTGGAACAACATCCAGCGGCGTGTCACCGTCTCCTCCTTCTATATGGACGAGACAGAGGTCACCAACCTGGATTACCTGGAATATCTTTACTGGCTGAACAGGGTATTTCGTGCGGGTGGGGATGGACGTCCGCATCAGGTTTATATGAATGCCCTGCCCGACACCCTGGTCTGGCGTGACCCCCTGGCCTACAATGAGCCTTTTGTGGAGAACTACCTGAGGCACCCTGCCTATCACGACTACCCGGTGGTGGGTGTCAGCTGGGTACAGGCGAAGGACTATGCCGCCTGGCGTACCGATAGGGTAAACGAGATGATCCTGGTGGATAAAGGTTATATGGAATGGGACCAGAGAGATGTTACCGAAGACAATTTTTTCACAACGGAAGCATACCTCGCGGGGCTTTACAGAAGTGATGCCGTGACACGGCGCGACCTGGACCCGAACAACGAGGAACGTCTGATCAGACGTGAAGATGGCATTTTCCTTCCCCGTTACAGGCTTCCCACAGAAGCAGAATGGGAGTTTGCCGCATTGGGATTGAAGGGCAATACGATAGACGAGCGCATTGTGGAACGCCGGCAGTACCCGTGGGACGGGCAACACCTGCGCAGTGCGGAAAGAAGAACGCGCGGGACTTTCCTGGCCAATTTCCAGCGTGGACGCGGGGACATGATGGGCGTAGCAGGAAACCTGAACGATGGTGGTGAGATTACTGTGCCTGCAAGATCTTCCTGGCCCAATGATTATGGATTGTACCATATGGCAGGCAATGTCAATGAGTGGGTGAAGGACGTATACCGCCCCCTTTCCCATGAAGCTGTGGCCGATTTCCGCCCGTTCCGTGGAAACGTATTTGAGACTATCAGGGATGACGATGGAAACTTTATGGAAAGGGATCCCGAAACAGGACGCCTGATTCGGAGGTTAGACGATCCCGATGACACCAGGCAGAACTACCGGCGTGCAAACAACATCAACTACCGCGACGGAGATGCCATGTCACAACTTGAGATTCTGGATATTGAATTGATGGAGGGTGAGGAAGCCGAAGACATCTCGGATACCCAGCGCATGTACAGCTTTGGCGAGACCAGCCTGATAACTGATGAGACCAGGGTTTTCAAGGGTGGCAGCTGGCGCGACCGCGCCTACTGGCTCAACCCTGGCACCAGGAGGTATCTCGACCAGAATGAATCTGCGAACGACATTGGTTTTCGCTGTGCAATGGACCGGGTCGGCAGTCCGATGGGCGTCAACAGGTAAGCCGAAAAACCCTTTTTATATAAACCCGTTTGCCATGCAAGCGGGTTTTTTCTTATTTTAGCCCATGCTTAAGTCACCTGCCCCTGTATTGTTGCTGCACCAGCTGCTGCAGGAGGGCGCACCGGTTTGCATAGATAGCCGGGACGCCCGGGAAGGGAGTATTTTTTTTGCCCTTAAGGGAGAAGTGTTTGACGGCAACCGCTTTGCTGAGGCTGCCATGAAGGCTGGCTGCCGACTGGCCGTAATCGATGATCCGAAGCAGCAGAAGGGACCGGGATACCTGTTGGTGGATTCCGTGCTTCAAACCCTTCAGGAGTTAGGCGCCCGCCACCGGCAACAGTTCCGCATCCCTGTTCTGGGAATTACCGGCACCAATGGAAAAACCACCACCAAAGAGCTGGTGCATGCCGTGCTCTCCTCACACTTCCAGGCCTTGGCCACCCGGGGAAACCTGAACAACCACATCGGGGTGCCTCTGACACTGCTCGAACTCAATGATCCGGCAGAAGTCGCCATCGTGGAAATGGGCGCCAACCACCTGGGCGAGATTGCCAGTTTATGCCAGATAGCAGAACCGACACACGGACTGATCACCAATATTGGGAAGGCCCATCTGGAAGGCTTCGGTAGCCTGGAGAACATCGCCAAGGCCAAGGCAGAACTTTACAGGCATTTGGAGGCGTACAACGGACAGCTTTTCGTGAACGGGGACAATGAATTGTTGCTCCGGCTGGCAGGGAAAGTCAAGATGGTTAAATATGGTAAGCAGGCGGAAAACCATTGCCAGGGACAGATCGAAAGGCCATTTCCCTTTCTGGAAGTCTCATTCATGGTTAACAGGGCATTCGGGAAAGCCGCAGAGGGAATGAAGGGACATATCCGTTCAAAACTGACCGGAGCGTATAACTTCGAGAACATCATGGCCGCGGTTGCTGTGGGACTTTATTTTGGCGTCCCCCCCCAGGCTGTAATCAGCGCCATCGAAGGATACCAGCCCGGCAACCACCGTTCCCAGGTGATCCAGACGGAACGCAATACGGTAATCATGGACGCCTACAATGCCAATCCCACCAGCATGGAGGTAGCGCTGGAAAATTTTTCAAACTTCGGGCAGGAACGGACCGCCGTATTTTTGGGGGATATGCTGGAGTTGGGTGAAACAGAGGAGGAAGAGCACCGCAAAATCTTACGCATGGCTGCCGGGCAAGGGTTTACCAGACTTGTACTTGTGGGGCAAGCCTTCTCGAGAATCGCAAGAGAAACCCCGGACCTGCCAGAGTCCTGCAGCTGGTTTGCAGATTCGGAGCAGGCGGCAAAGGCCCTGGCATCCAGTCCCATCAGCGGCTATAAGGTCCTGGTCAAGGGGTCCAGGGGCATCCGGATGGAACAGCTTTTAAAACATCTTTAACCTATGCAGCATTTTGCCACCGGCGTGATGTCTGGCACTTCCCTTGATGGCCTGGACCTGGCGCATTGTGTTTTTGAAGAAAGGGATAAAAAGTGGGCCTACCGCATGCTGCATGCCGAAACCATCCCTTATCCGCCGGAATGGAAAACCCGTCTTAAGGAAGCCCCAAGCCTGTCCGGAACTGAGCTGGTAAGGCTCCATGCAGAATATGGACGGTTCATCGGAAGATCCCTTATGAATTTTTTTGAAAAATACCGGATCGGCCCAAACGGGATCATCTCTTCACACGGGCATACCGTCTTCCACCGGCCCGACCTGGGTTACACCTGGCAAATAGGGAGTGGGGCAGCCATTGCTGCAGAGACCACTCGGACGGTGGTATGCGATTTCCGTTCCCTGGATGTGGCACTGCAAGGACAAGGTGCACCCCTGGTACCGATCGGGGACAAGCTGCTGTTTGGAGATTACCGCTACTGTCTGAACCTGGGCGGCTTTGCAAATATTTCATTCGACCACAACGGCTACAGACAGGCCTTCGACATTTGTCCGGCGAACTACGTCATGAACCGACTGTTAGCCGATGCCGGTCCGGCCGGAGCATATGCCGACGGTGCAGATGGCAGCGTTGCAGACGGCAATATTGCCGATGGGATCGAACGCGGATATGATCCCGGAGGGACCATCGCCAAAAGCGGAAAAATAGACCTTCCCCTGCTTGAGAAGCTGAACCAA
>SLNU01000343.1 GCA_007132865.1 Bacteroidales bacterium
CGAACATCATTAATTCTTTCAGAAATGTCACGTATTTGCCAGATAACAGGGAAGAAGCCAATTACCGGCCACAAGGTCTCGCACTCAAATATCAAAACCAATAGGTGGTTTTACCCCAATATTCAGGAAAAGAAGTTTTTCATTCCAGAGGAAGACCGCTGGGTGACACTGAAAGTTTCTGCAAAGGGTATCCGCATTATCAATAAAAAAGGGGTGCTGGCCAGCATCAAAGATGCCCGTGAGAAGGGGTATATGAAATAGTCCCGGCTTGATTTCCCGAACAAAGTATCCGCATATGCTGTTGTCCCTTTGGCAACGGCATTTTTTTTGCCGCTAAAAAAAATTGGCTGTTCTTACCTAAATCCTTACTTTTATCACATGCCCAACCCATCTGCCGACATACAAAGCATATTGCCCCAAAGGCCCGCCATATTGCTGACTGGTCTGGCCGCGTTTCTGGCGATATGCCTCGCGGGTGTGGCAAGCGGACAGGAGCGGGACAGACCGGTATACCGGAACGTGATACAGGTGAGCGGATTGGTGGTCACCGGGGACAGCCTGGCACCCATCCCCTATACCACGGTTTGGGTTAAGAATACCAGGCGTGGAACAATTACCGATTATTACGGGTTTTTCTCCATTGCCGTTCATGAGAAGGACACCCTCAGGTTCTCTTCTGTGGGATTCCGGGACCATGAATTTGTCGTTCCAGACACCCTGACCCAGAATCGTTATTCGGCCGTGCAGGTCATGACACGCGATACGATTTACCTGGCAGAAACCCTGATCTACCCCTGGCCGACCAGGGAGCAATTTCGTCATGCTTTCATACATACGGATATTCCAGACGACGACTATGACAGGGCCATGCGAAACCTGGCCAGGGCGGAAATGAAGGAAAGGCTCAGGCATTTCCCGATGGACGGAAGCATGAATTTCCGCCACCTGATGAACCAGCAGGCCGACCGTATGTATTATGCCGGGCAGGCACCCCCGATGCGGATCTTTGACCCGCTGGCCTGGGGACAATTTATACAGGCCTGGCGGGAAGGCCGGTTCAGACAAAGTGATTAATTCGCAGATGGCCCATTTTGCAGTCTGCATTCACAATATTTATCCCTGCTTTAGGTTATATACCTAGTCCAGTAGCCCTTTTATTCCGATGCACCTGAAAAGAATCCTGATCCTTCCGGTCTTGCTGTTATTTCTGACCCTGGCCGGCCAGGCCCAGCATGCCTACCTGGAAGGGTTTATCCGCGACGGCGAAGGCAATGCTCTGGAATTCGTGAACCTGGCCGTAGAAGGCACCACGGTCGGCACCACCACCTCAGAAGCGGGTTTCTTTCGATTCCGGGTGCCGGCATTCCAACGCCTCCGCATAAGCATCTCCTACCTGGGATACGCCCCGGTGAGCATCCCGGTGACAATGGACCTGAACGAGGTGCGGCGCCTGGACATTACGCTGGAACCTTCTGCCACCGACCTGCCCGATGTGGTGGTATCCGAACGTCAAGTGCTTTCCACCGACATCACACGGATTGACCCAAGGCTGGTATCACGTCTGCCGGGGCCCTCCTCCGGGGTCGAAGCACTGGTGAAAACATTGCCGGGGGTCTCCTCCACCACCGAACTTTCGGCACAATATTCCGTGCGGGGGGGGAATTTCGATGAAAACCTGATCTATGTGAACGGGATCGAGATCTACCGGCCGTTTTTGGTGCGCTCGGGACAGCAGGAAGGGCTTAGTTTCCTGAATTCCGACCTGATTTCGTCCATTAGCTTCTCCGCTGGCGGTTTTGATGCCAAATACGGTGACAAAATGGCATCGGTACTCGACATACAATATAAAACACCGGAGAAGTTCGGCGGTTCCTTTTCCATGAGCCTCCTGGAAGGCTCGGTGCATTTGGAAGGCCTGTCATCGAATGAACGATTTTCATACCTCGTCGGACTGCGACACAAGTCGAACCAATACCTGCTGGGCACCCTGGACGCCCAGGGCGATTACCGCCCGTCGTTCTCTGACTTCCAGGCCCTGCTAACTTATGAGCTGAACGAACGCGCCACATTGAGCTTACTCGGAAATTACAGCCACAACCGCTACCTCTTTGAGCCGGAGGTTCAGCGCACCCGCTTCGGGACGGTAACGGACGTGCGCGAGCTCACGGTGTTTTTTGCCGGGCAGGAAGTGGATCAGTTCGTTACGGCAATGGGGGCGGTTTCCCTGAATCTCCATCCGACGGAAAACCTGAAACTGGATTTTATCTCCACGGTTTTTCAGTCGGATGAGAATGAAACCTTCGATATTATTGGCCAATATTGGCTGCAGCGGGTGGAGACCGATTTTGCACAGGACGATTTCGGGCAGCCGACCGGGGAGGCCCTGGGCATCGGAACCTTTCACAACCATGCCCGCAATTACCTCAATGCCATTGTCTGGAACTTGGAGCACAAGGGGCAGCTGAAGGGTGAGGACCGCGTGTTGAACTGGGGGGTTAAGTTCCAGCACGAAGACATTTTCGACCGGCTGGTGGAATGGAGCATGGTCGACTCATCGGGCTTTGCGGTGCCCCGGCGACCGGATGCCATCCTGTTGCGCGATACTTTGAATGCCCGCATCCAGCTTAGGTCCAACAGGCTGTCTGGATTCGTTCAGAACACCTGGGAGCTGGAAGCAGACCACGGCAGGTTCGCGCTGACCGCAGGGCTTAGGGCAAATTACTGGGATTACAATGGGCAGTTGGTGGTGAGTCCGAGAACCAACATCCTTTACAAGCCGTATTGGGCGCACAGGTGGGCATTCCGGGCGTCTGCAGGGTTTTTCCACCAACCCCCGTTCTACAGAGAGTTGCGTGATTTTCAGGGGCAGCTGAATGAGAACATCCGGGCACAGGAATCCATTCATTTTGTGCTGGGTTCGGAATACAATTTCCTGGCGTGGGACAGGCCTTTCAAATACACCACCGAAGTATATTACAAGCACCTTCGCCACCTGATCCCCTACGAACTGGACAATGTAAGGATCAGGTATTATGCCGACAACCTGGCCAATGGCTATGCCACGGGGCTGGACCTGAAGCTGCACGGGGAATTCGTGCCCGGTGTGGATTCATGGGTCAGCCTGTCCCTCATGTCGACCCGGGAGAAAATTGAGGGCGCCATGTATACGGATGCAGACGGCAACACCTGGCCGGCGGGGTATATACCCAGGCCGACGGACCAGCGGTTCAATTTTTCCATGTTCTTTCAGGACTTCCTTCCGCGAAACCCCAGTTACAAAGTCCAGCTGGGCTTCATTTACGGAAGTGGCCTCCCCTTCGGCCCCCCGACCTATGAAAGGCAGCTCGACACGCTGCGTATGCCCTCCTACAAGCGGGTAGATATCGGTTTCTCCAAGGAGCTGATCGGCGCGAACACGGAGTTCAGGGAGAACAGCCCCTTCAGGCATTTCCAGTCGATGTGGATCACGGCGGAAGTATTCAACCTGTTGGAGATCAACAACACCATATCCTATATGTGGATCAAGGACGTGGAGAACCGCCTGTTCGCCATCCCAAACTACCTTACACGCCGGCTGATCAACATCAAGTTGGTGGCACAGTTCTAGCGGCACAAGGCCTGACTTCATGCCGCACCCCCTGATCTCACGCGCAAGGCCGGCAAGCATGCCATATCCGGACCGACAGCATACATTCCCTGCCTTTTTGTCACATCCCCATCCGACGAAAATGTCATAATTGCCCCAAAAGCGGGCCATTGAGCCATTGGCACAATCCTTGAAACAACAATGGAAAATGATTGAACCAATAATTAGTAAACAATATAAGAAATGGGCAAAATAATCGGAATTGACTTAGGAACAACCAATTCATGTGTGGCGGTGATGGAAGGGAACGAACCCGTGGTGATTCCCAATAGCGAGGGGCGGCGTACGACCCCGTCGATCGTTGCGTTTACAGAAAACGGGGAGCGAAAGGTGGGTGATCCGGCCAAAAGGCAGGCAATCATCAACCCGACAAAGACGATCTATTCGATCAAGCGGCTAATGGGTGAAACCTATGACACATCCGTGAAGGAGCGTGAAAGGGTCACTTATGTCGTGGAAAAAGGCGACAACAACACCCCCCGCGTCAAGATTGACGACCGGCAATATACGCCGCAGGAAATCTCTGCCATGGTGCTGCAGAAAATGAAGAAAACCGCCGAGGATTACCTTGGGCAGGAAGTGCATGAAGCAGTGATCACCGTGCCGGCCTATTTCAATGACAGCCAGCGGCAGGCAACCAAGGAGGCCGGGGAGATAGCCGGACTAAAGGTTCGGCGCATCATCAACGAGCCTACGGCCGCATCGCTTGCTTATGGTCTGGACAAAAAGGACAGGGATATAAGGATCGCCGTATTCGACCTTGGAGGCGGAACGTTTGACATTTCTATCCTGGAGTTGGGCGACGGCGTATTTGAGGTTAAATCCACCCACGGGGACACCCACCTTGGCGGGGATGATTTTGACGACGCCATCATCAACTGGCTGGCCGATGAGTTTAAAAAGGACGAGGGCATTGACCTGCGCAAGGACCCAATGGCACTGCAGCGTCTGAAAGAGGCAGCAGAGAAAGCCAAGATCGAGCTTTCAAGTTCTACCAGCACGGAGATCAACCTACCCTATATCATGCCGGTTGACGGGATTCCGAAGCACCTTGTGCGGACCCTTACCCGCAGCCAGTTTGAGCAGTTGAGCGATAAACTCATTCAGGCCACTTTGGAGCCTTGCAAAAAGGCACTTAAAGATGCCGGTATCAAACCCTCAGACATTGACGAGGTCATCCTGGTAGGCGGATCTACGCGTATTCCGGCCATACAGGAGCTGGTTGAGAAATTCTTTGGCAAGAAACCCTCCAAGGGGGTGAACCCCGACGAGGTCGTCGCCATTGGTGCCGCCATACAGGGCGCCGTACTCACCGGGGAGATCAAGGACGTTCTCCTACTGGACGTCACACCCCTATCCCTTGGCATTGAAACCCTGGGCGGGGTAATGACCAAACTGATCGAGGCCAATGCGACCATCCCCACCAAGAAGATGGAGACCTTCTCCACAGCCTCAGACAGCCAAACCTCCGTGGAGATCCATATTCTGCAGGGTGAACGGCCGATGGCGAAGGACAACCGGACGATTGGGCGATTCCACCTGGACGGCCTGCCGCCTGCACCACGGGGAGTCCCGCAGATTGAAGTCGCCTTCGATATAGATGCCAACGGCATACTCCATGTATCGGCCAAGGACAAGGCCACCGGGAAATCCCAGCAGATTCGTATCGAAGCTTCTTCCGGACTTACCGAGGAAGAAATCAAGAAAATGAAGACGGAGGCAGAGGCCAATGCCGAGACGGACAAAAAGCTCAAGGAGGAGATCGAAAAAATCAATGCAGCAGACACCATGGTCTTCCAGACCGAAAAACAACTCAAGGAGTTCGGCGACAAACTGCCGGCCGACAAGAAGGAGCCCGTAGAGAAGGCCCTGGCCGAGCTGAAGGAAGCCCATAAGAACAAGGACGTGGCTGCCATTGACACCTCCATGGCCGCACTGAACACCGCCTGGCAAGCCGCCAGTGCAGAAATGTACCAGGCATCGCAGTCCGGCGGCCAGGAAGGAGCGCCTGGACAGGAGGGTGCACCCGGACAGGATCAGGGACCGTCAGGTGACCAGAAAGGAAAGGATGATAAGGGCGACGGCGATGTCACCGATGTAGATTTCGAAGAAGTGAAATAGATACGCTTGAAAACGATAATAAAAAATAGCGAAACCGCAGTAAACATCTGATTTACTGCGGTTTTTGTTTTTATAAATTTATTGACTTCGATATTTTATTATCGCTTTTTACCAGATGTGTTCAATTGCACTGTCGATATGTCATTCAACGACTAGATATAAACAGAATCGATTAAATACAATTTGCACTTTAATAGTGCTATTTTTATTAAAATATGCACTTAACTACGGGATTCTACCGGAGGAGTAAGGGGATTGGGTAAAGTTGATAAAATTTATCTTGACAATACCAATCTGATTTACAGCTTAGCAAACGATAACTCAAATCCCGGAAATATAAGAGAAACGTTTTTTCTGAATCAGCTTAGAGTAAAGTATGACGTAATAGTTTCGCCTATTGCTGATTTTCAGTATTGTTTTATATCAGTTCCTGGTCTATATTGGTTCCCGGTGGTGCTATATCAGTTCCCTGGCGGCAGCCAGCGCCTTTTCGTAATCGGGATATTCTCCAAGTTCCCGAACCAGTTCGACGTAGCGGACCATGTCGAATTGGTCGACAATGACGATGCCCCTGGCAAGCAGCCGGAGCTCCTCGATTAAAAATCCGTACTTGATGCCAAAATCGGCCAGGCGGTGGTCTGAAACCGTTTCGATCTTATCGATGGCCTCAGCCGCGCGGAAGCGTTTCAAGGCAAAGGGAAGGTCGCAGGTGATTGAGATTACCTGAACCTGGCCCAGATTGGAGGCTTCCAGGTTAAACCGCCTGCATTGCTCGGCACATACGTCGGTGTCTATGCTTGGAGAGGAGGAAATAATTCGGATTTTTCCGGCAAAGTCGCTAAGCCGCACAGTGGAAAGATCCGGCCGCACGGCCATGAAATTTTTTGCATTGATCCCGGGTTTCACCAGTTTACCCACAAGGGTTACTGGCTTTCCTCCCATCGTCACCAGGTTGGTATTTCTCTTCATTGGCCTGCTGGTTCTTTTTGATTGTTATCAAAAAAAACAAGCTCAGGGGAAGAATGTTTAATTCCGCCGTATTTTTTGGAATAAATTGTTATGCAAGGCAGTAGGTTGGCTTGAGGGCGGCTCCTACTTCCTGTCGAAGAAGGGGTTCTTTGAGCTGACACTCATCGGGATGCCGTAAATGACTTTCACGTCTTCCCCAAGCAGTCCCATTTTCATTGCAGCATAACCAGCAGTGTACATGATGCGGTTATCCACGCGGTGGTCCATTGCCACAGCCACCGCAGAGCCGATGGCGATCCCAAGGTCTCCGGTATTGAATGCACAGGGCACATCGGGATACTCGTTCTTGTGCGCACAGTCCTGAAAACCACACAATCCGCACAGCTTCAGGGACATGGATTTGATGCTGGTGCCCATAAGTACAAGCACTTCGGCCGATTGCAACACATTGTGGGCATCCCGGGTAAAGATCTTGTTGTCTTCCTGCTCCCCGATTTCATTCATCACACGGGCCAACTCATGTACATCTTTGCCGGTCAGGATGGCCATGGACAAGGTGCTTAATCCTCTGGCCTTTGGCGCGGTGCGCGCAGCAACCAACATCTTTTTTGCAATATCGACCAGGCTGTCCTGGATCACTTCGGTCTCGGAAATAATCGCCATGGGGAAAATTTTTTCCTGTTTTTAGGAAAGGTCTGTAAATTTTGACAAGCTCTCAATAAACGCAAGTGGGACAACCCCTTGCCTATCGGTATCATGGTGTTTGGCCACGATCACCTCTACCCTGGCTTTTCCGGGTATCTTTCCCTGCCGGGGATCCAGGTCGCTTCGATGCAAGACCAGGACCACATCGGAGATTTCACCGAGATATTCCGGGAGGTCTTTCAGTTCAGGGCGCGGGGTGGATCCAAAGCCGGGAAACACGCTGGGCATCTGGGAAAAAAGCAGGACCGGGATATCCAGTTCACGCGCAATCTCCTTGATCAGCTTCACCACATGCTTGAGCTCCTCGTTTCTCGAATTAGTGCCCATCCGACCATGATTCAGCAATTCAAGGTAGTCCACAATGATCAGATCCACCTCATGCCTTTCCTTTAGCTGGCGGCATTTACTAACCAATTCATCAGCACCCAGTCCGGGGGTATCATCCAGAAAAATTCTGGCTTTGGCGATCCCGTTCACGAGGGAGTGCATATGGTCCTTTTCACTTGCTTTCAGCTTGCCGGTTTGCAACTTTTCAACCGACATGCCGGTTTCACTCTCTATCAGCCTGGATGTCATTTTCTGGCTGGAACGTTCAGCAGAAAAAATGGCCACCGCATAATTGTTGCGAACGGCCATATTGTTGGCAACGGACAATAAAAAAGCGGTCTTACCCATGCCGGGCTTCACCGCAATCGTAGTCAGTTGTCCTTTTTGAAATCCGCCTATTGCTTCATCGAGCGCCCTGAATCCTGTGGATATACCAATCAGTGAGGGTGTTTGTCCGATTTCTGTTTTCAGTGCTTCGTTTACCAGCTCGCGGATGCCGGTAAACGAGAACACCTCTGGCTGCTCTGTGACTTCTAATGAGTTTTGCTCCATGATCGTCCGTTATTGTTTAAACACCGTTTTTCCAAATATAGGAAAAAAAACGAGGTGAAAACTGTTAAAAAATATAATATTGAACCAATTCATGTTTTTTATGTTTAACACTTGGACCAGGATTTTAAACAGGAAACATGACCCGCTATTCCATCAACGATCTGGAAAAGATCACCGGCATAAAAGCCCACACCATTCGCATGTGGGAAAAGAGGTACCAGGTCATCAACCCGGAGAGGACAGATACCAACATACGCTATTATTTTGACAGTGATCTGAAAAAGTTGTTGAACGTCAGCACGCTGAACAGGCATGGGATCA
>SLNU01000190.1 GCA_007132865.1 Bacteroidales bacterium
AGGCGGTCTTCGAAGGGAGAATCAGTCTGGAGGAGTTGGCACGTTTCAACGATCAAGACATTGTAAAAACAGAAATAACCACCTGAGGATGCTTACAAAAAGGATCATCCCCTGCCTGGACATCAAAAACGGGCGAACCGTCAAGGGAGTCACCTTTGGAAACCTACAGGACGCCGGGGACCCGGTAAAGCTGGCCGCGGCCTATTCAGGAAGCGGGGCCGATGAGCTTTGCCTGCTGGATATTACGGCCACCCTGGAGGGACGCACCACCTTCCTGAAGGTGGTGGAGGAAGTAGCTGCCTCCGTGGCCATCCCATTCACCGTCGGGGGCGGCATTTCAAATGAAAAACAGGTCGAAACCCTGCTGTCCAAAGGTGCCGATAAGGTTAGCGTCAACACAGCCGCCATTGCCGATCCGACCTTGCTCAGCCGCCTGGCGGCAGCATTCGGCAACCAGTGCGTGGTGGTAGCCATCGATGCCCGGCTGGGTCCGGATGGATGGATGGTGGTAAGCCATGCCGGCACCCGTTGGACCACCCTGCCGGCGGTCGAATGGGCAGTGCAGGCCTACGAGATGGGTGCCGGGGAGATCTTGCTCACCTCATTTACCGCCGACGGCACCCGGCAGGGGTTTTCTCTCGACATCACACGCCAGGTAGGGGAAGCGGTCCCCATCCCCGTGATCGCCTCCGGGGGCGCCGGGACCCCCCAGCACTTCCTGGATGTATTCACCCTGGCCCGGGCTGATGCAGCCCTGGCAGCCGGAATCTTTCATTACGGGCAGGTAAGCATTGCCGAGGTAAAGGAATATTTGAGGGAACACCGGATCCCGGTCAGGATCTGAAGGGGATTGCAATCTGGCAGGCCACATCCAGGCCGGAATTGCACAGGCAACTGATTCCAAACAAGTTAAATGAACCAGAATACAATAAATATACAACGATGGAAAACACAGCTTTAGACCCCGGAACAATAGATTTCGGAAAGGGTGGCGGACTCCTGCCCGTCATTGTGCAGGATGCAGCAAGCGGCAAGGTGCTGATGCAGGCCTTTATGGATGCCGACGCACTGGCAGCCACCCAAAACAGCGGGCGGGTCACCTTTTTCAGCCGGAGCAAGAAGCGGTTGTGGACCAAGGGCGAAAGCTCAGGCAATTACCTGCAGGTAAAAAATATATTGGCAGACTGTGACCGGGATTGCCTGCTCGTGCTTGCCGAACCCACGGGCCCGACTTGCCATACCGGCACGGAAAGTTGCTTTGACGGGGAGCAGGCTGCACCGGCCTTTGCAACTACCCATGCACCCAGCTTTGCACCGACCCCTGAACCAGCCCTTGAACCACCTCCTGCATCCCCGCAAGCAACCGACGATTCTCCCTCCGGCCGTTCCCCGTTCGAATTTCTTGCCTACCTGGAAAACCTGCTTTCAGAACGAAAGCATGCCGACCCGGAAAAAAGCTATACGGCCCGGTTGCTGGCTGGCGGACCCAAACGGATTGCAAAAAAACTGGGGGAGGAGGCTGTGGAACTGGCCCTGGAGGCAGAGCACGGCGAACCGGAGCGATTCCGGGAGGAAGCCGCCGACCTGGTCTACCACCTCAGTGTGTTGCTGGTCTCAAAAGGAGTAAGTTGGAGCGAGGTCATCGCGGAGCTGGAAAAGCGCCACAAGGCCTGAAGCGATATTGGCCGATAACCAGGCCAGCCGAACCAGCCGGATTACCCGGCTTTCACGCCAAGCTGCTGAAGGGCCTCCCGGACCGTATCGACGGGTTGCTTGCAGACCCCCATGCTGCATATATATATTCTGGTCTTCCCTTCCTTGAATCGTTGCGCAAAAACAGGCAAAGCATTGTCTGACCCGGTGGAAGCCGCAAGCAAGGTCCCCGGCAAATATTTTTCGGATAGGTCTGCCAAATATTCCCCGGCTTTTTCCCCGGCGATCACCACGGTATGGAAGGGATACACATGATCCGCCAGCAGACTGGCCCAATTTGCAAAACTTGCACTAAACTGATTTAGCCTCGGACTGATGTCTTCCAGCATCCGGGCGCTGCGCTTCACCCATTCCGGTTTTTCAAACAACATTCCCAGCTGCAGCAGGTTGTGGGCCATTACGCTGTTGGAGGCCGGGATGACATTGTCATGTATCTCAAAGGATGGTGCGGCCAGGGATTCTGATCCATCCGACGAAAATGAGAACAAATTGGTTCCGGGCGGGGAAAAATGCTTTTCTGCATAAACCGCAAGGTCCCTGGCTGCCAGAATGAACTCCTGCTGCATGGTGACTTCGTAAAGGCGTATCAGGGCCTGGCAAAGCAGCGCATGGTCTTCGAGAAATGCGTCAATGGATGGCTGGGTGCCGTCCAGTTTGCGGTACAGGCGTCCCTGGTCATCCCTTGCATTTGACAGGATAAACCGGGCGGCATGCATGGCCCTTTCCAGGAAAACCGGGTCATGGAAGGCGGCATAGGCATCCGACAGGGCTTTGATCATCAGGGCATTCCAGGAAACGATGACCTTGTTGTCGAGTGCGGGCCGAATGCGTTTCTCCCTGGCCTCCCAAAGCTTTTGCCTGGCTTGCTGCAGCATGGTCTGAAAAGATGCGGGATCCATGCCCTCCCTTTCTGCAAAGGCTTCCGGGGACCATTTGCGCATAAGCACATTCAAGCCCTTTTCCCAGAATCCCTTTTCCCCCACCTGGAAATATTTCCTGATCAGCGGGGCGGTCTTCCCCTTGACCTGATGCGTATCCCCAAGGGTTTCATCCGTGTCCCCAAGGACTTCGTCCAGTTCCTGTTGGGTCCATACATAAAATTTCCCTTCCACCCCTTCTGAATCCGCATCCAGTGCCGAGTAAAACATGCCGTCGCCAGAAGTAAGCTCCCGGTTTACAAAGCTTATGGTTTCATACACCACCTCCCGGTACAGGGGGTCGCCCGTCACCTGCCAGGCCATGGAATACAGGGAGATCAGCTGGGCATTGTCGTACAGCATTTTTTCAAAATGAGGAATTCGCCACTGATCGTCAGTAGCATAGCGGGCAAACCCACCACCAAGCTGGTCATAGATACCACCCATGGCCATTTTTTCCAGGCTGAGCCTGCACAACTCCAGTGCTCCCGGCTCCCGTTCCATTGCATGGTATTGCAGCAGGAAGGGATACAGCACCGGCAGCGGGAACTTGGGCGCTCCCATGGTCCCGCCTTCCTTCGGGTCGATTCCTTGCAGCATATTCCTGTAAATGGCCTGTACCCCGGTTTTGGAAAAGCCTTGTTCCCCTTTGGCCGGGGCAATAAATCCATTGGAGGCGATCCCCTTTGTCAGGCGGTCTGCCTGTTCCTCCACATCCGCATACTTTTCACGGAATAGTCCGGCCACCTGCACAAGGATTCCCTTCCATTGTTCCTGCGGGAAATAGGTCCCGCCCCAAAACGGCCTTCCGTCCGGAAGCGCAAAGCAGTTCAGTGGCCATCCTCCCTGTCCGCCAACCAGCTGTACCGCATCCATATAAAGGTGGTCCACATCGGGGCGCTCTTCCCGGTCCACTTTGATACAGACAAAATGTGCATTCATGATCCGGGCCACCTCCTGGTCCTCAAAACTCTCGCGCTCCATCACGTGGCACCAGTGGCATGCAGAATAGCCAATGCTGACCAGCAGGGGTTTGTTTTCCTGTTTCGCCTTGCGCAAGGCCTCTTCACCCCACGGGTACCAGTCCACAGGATTGCCGGCATGCTGAAGCAGATACGGACTGGTCTGACCTGTTAAATGGTTTCCGCCTGTTTGTTTGCTGTTCATAAAATCTTTCCGATTTACTCACGTGTTTCAGGGTGATTATCAACGCATTCCTTACTGATTCCCTACGTATTCCATGCTGACCGCCCATAATTTTTCCGCTTTGCCATCATCCCTTGCTGCTGCAGAGGGGGTTTTGATTCGCTTTTTTGCAAAATAGGCCCCGTTGATGTGTTCGACCTCGGAGGAGGCCGCCAGGTAGAGACTGGTCTGCGCTCCTTCCTGGGTGCTAAGCATCACAGGGCTAATCAAACCCATCATCCAGCCCGGGAAGCCGTTAAAAAGGCTGGTCTGCACAAAGCCGGGGTGGAGGCTGTTGGCGGTGGCTTTGCTGCCATTCAACTTCTTTGACAACTGCCGGGTGAAAAGGATATTGGCCAGCTTGCTCTGGGAGTAAGCGCGGATATGGTTCCACTTTTTTTTCCCTTCCAGGTCTGAAAAATTCATCTTCCCCGCACGGTGGGCATTGCTTGACACATTGATAATCCTTCCGCCCGGAGAAGCCTTCACCGCATCCAGCAATAAATTGGTGAGCAGGAAGGGGGCCAGGTGGTTCACCGCAAAAACCCTTTCAACGCCATCCCGGGAAACCGACCGCTTCGTATCCCATATCCCGGCATTGTTGATGAGCACATCCAGCCGGTCGTACTGTTTTAAAAAAGCCGCGGCAAAATCCCTGATGGAAGCCATCGATTCCAGGTCACACTCGAACAGGACGGCTTTCCCGTTGCCGGTCAATGCATGTATCTCCTCCAGCAGGGCCTCCCCTTTTTTCATGTTACGGACAGGCAGCACCACCTTCAGCCCCATCCTGGCAAGCTCCAGGGCGGTTTCCCTGCCAATGCCGGAAGTAGCGCCCGTAACCATGCAAATTCTTTTGTCGTTTCCCATGCTTGTGTTTTTAATTTATTCCTGATCCGGTCTCGTCATTTGTCAGCAACCCGGTACCATAGAACCATGCAGGTCGGATGATTGTTCAAAATTTGCGTCAGAACAAATTTATGCCAGTATGTGTTAACTGAAGGTGCCAGTCCACATCGTCTGCCAGGAAGGTTGCGCGGTTGACGGAACGGCAAAATTAATCACCCATGAGCAGAACAATGGCATTTTTAATATTCTTTTCAATCGTCATCGGAATCTATTTTCTGGCGAATTTATATGTTTATGTACGCGGACTGCAGGCCATCCCGGCCGGCAGCCCCCTTCGTCCATGGTACCAATGGGGATTCTGGACCATCGCCGCCTTTTATGTCGCGGGCCGGTTCCTCGAAAAAGCTTACATCAGCTATGCCAGCGACCTGTTCATCTGGGCCGGATCGATCTGGCTGGCCGCCCTCCTGTACTTCTTCCTGCTGGTGCTCTTCCTGGATCTGCTTCGGATGATAAACCACCTCCTACCCTTTTTCCCGGGCTGGCTGACCACCAATATGGAAAAAACAAGGCTGGTTATGCTTGTCGTAAGTGTGGTATCGGTGATTGGATTGGTCGCCGGAGGCTTCATCAATGCCCGGAATCCCAGGGTTAACACCCTGGAGGTGTATATCCCGAAAAAAGCTGGGGACATGCAGGAGATTCGTGCCGTGGTCATGTCTGACATCCACCTGGGCACACTGGTCGGCAATGGCTTTTTTGACCGTGTCGTACGTAAGGTGAAGCGCCTGAACCCCGACATCATCCTGCTGCCGGGAGACATTCTCGATGAAGACCTGGAGCCTGTGCTCAGGCAGAATATAGGTGAAACCCTCAGGCAGCTCACGGCACCCCTCGGGGTGTATGCCATCATGGGCAACCATGAGCATATCGGGGGGTCTGCCAATGCATATGCCTACCTGAGTGACCATGGAATAATGGTACTCCGTGACAGCGTGGTGAAAATAAACGGGGGGTTTTACCTGGTTGGCAGGGAGGACCGTGACAAACCACGATTCAGCGGGCAGGAGCGGAGCTCCCTGGAGGCACTGCTTGAACAGGTGGACATGCAGTATCCTGTCATTTTGATGGACCATCAGCCATTCTACCTGGAGAAGGCTGCTGCGCTGGGGGTGGACCTGCAGCTTTCCGGACATACGCATCACGGACAGCTCTGGCCCTTCAACCTGATCACCAATGCCATGTATACTGTCAGCCGGGGCTACGCCAGAATCGGAGACATGCATGCCTACGTGAGCAACGGGGTGGGCACCTGGGGTCCGCCAGTACGCATCGGCAACCGTCCGGAGATCGTCCAGCTGCACATACGATTTGAACCTTAAGAATTTGGTTTTACTCCCGGGAGGCCGCAGATTTCTTCTTTTTCCCGAATACCCAGGAGAATGCCTGGCCCATCCTGGAAAAAACATTCCGGGAAATGGCAAAGCCCTGAGAAAAACGGGAAAAGAAGGTGGTAAGGGTCACAAACCCCTGTATAGCATTCAGGCTGGCCACCATGCGATTCTCTGCCAGCAGCATTTCATAGCGCAGGCGGGCCTTTTCAAGCTTGATGTCCTGAAAATTACGAATGTGTCTGAATTGTTTAAGATCGATCATACACTATTTTTCATCAGCATCTTCGTCCTCCTGAAAGAAGACTTCGGCCAGCGACCGGATGATAAAAGGTCCAAATATCCTGCTCCTGAAAATGATAAGTACCAAGGCAAGAAGCAGGTAAAAAGCCCCGGTGATTAACAAGCCCAGCACCTGGCTTTCAAGTAGGTTTCCAATATAAACCGACCCCGCCCCGGACAAGAATAGCAGGGCGATGAGCAGGACAACAATAATGACCCCATTGCCCAGGAATGCGGTAAGCAGCCTCACAGCCTTCTCGAATGCCAGCAGGCCGTAGTAAGACAATTTTGTATCCAGGTACTTTCGCAAACTTTCTTGCAACCCGGATATGTGTTCAAGCAAGGATTTTCCGTCCATCAAACCTGCATTAAATGCCTATTTCTCGTCAGCGGCCTTTTTGATCTTGGCCTTGGTCTCGTTCGCAAACTCGTCCATCTGGCCTTTCAAATCATCGATCTTGCGACCAACTTTGTGAGCCACTTCGTCAGAATACTCCTTGGCCTTTTTTTCCAACTTTTTCCTGGTCTCAACGCCGCTGCGGGGTGCAAACAGCATTCCCGCGGCCAGGCCGACGGCTGCACCAAAAATGAAGCCAACTACTGCTTTTCCATTTGACTTATCCATAACAAAAAATAATTATAATTAAACATGTGATTGTATATAAAAAGCGAAAATAATTCGTTAACCTTGCGAACTACTTCGTTTTGAACAAATATAACCAAAAAATTGCCCAAAACCAATATTACGGCCAAAAACCCCCTACAGAAAAGCCTGGGCGAAGAGTTTAAAGGTTTTTGTCGGATGGTTTGTTCACATTTTATTAATTTTACGTGTATTCGCGACAAAAGGTTACCCCTGACGTTGGTTCGACAGGACGGATGCGCGGGGCACCGTAAAAATTGGCTATATGGCAGTAAAGGATATTTCCATCAGAATCTCAGAGTTTGAGCACCTGGAACAGCTGGAACCCGCAGACAGGGAGCTTGTTGAACTGTCCCGGCAGATGACCGCCAAGGCCTATGCCCCTTATTCCGGTTTCTACGTCGGAGCCGCCGTGCGGCTTGAGAACGGGGAGGTCATTACCGGAAGCAACCAGGAGAACGGCGCCTACCCGAGCGGCTTGTGTGCAGAGCGCGTGGCAGTTTTTGCCGCCTCGGCCATGTTCCCGGGTGTACCCATGAAGGTGATTGCCGTCAGTGCCAAGTCCCCCCGCCTTTCGATGGATGAGCCGGTATCGCCTTGCGGCGCCTGCCGGCAGGTGATGCTGGAGTACGAAACGCTGCAGGACAAACCCATCCGTTTGTTGCTCAGCAAGGAAAATGGCAGGATACTGTTGATTGACAAAGTGGCAGACCTGCTGCCGCTTTCCTTTACCGGAACAAACCTTAAGAACCAAAAAATCATCAAACCATGAAAAGCCTTTTGCTTTCAGTGTTTATCCTTTGCTCTTCCCTTCATGTCGTTCACGGCGGAAAACCCGCCTATGCCCTGTTTGACAAGAGCGGAGCGCCCGTCAACTACGTCATGATGCTCGAAAAGGCCCTTGCATCAGATGTAGTGTTGTTCGGGGAACTGCATAACAACCCCATTGCCCATTGGCTGCAAATCGAGCTGACGCAGGACCTCTTTGAGCAGGCCGGGCAGCGCCTGACACTGGGGGCCGAAATGTTCGAGACCGACAACCAGCTCCTGCTGGATGAATATTTAGGCGGACTCATTGCGGAGCGGAATTTCACGGCGGAGGCCAAACTGTGGAGCAATTATAATACCGACTACCGGCCGCTCGTGGAGTTTGCCCGTGAAAACCAGCTCCGGTTCATCGCCACAAACGTCCCCCGCCGGTATGCATCGCTGGTCAACCGGGAAGGTTTTGAAGGACTGGAACAGCTGGACCCTGCAGCCAGGGCTTTGATTCCCCCGCTGCCCGTTCCATATGACCCGGAGCTGCCGGGTTACAAGGCAATGCTCGAAATGGGCGGTATGCCGGGACATACCAATGAAAACTTTCCGAAAGCCCAGGCTATAAAGGACGCCACCATGGCCCACTTCATCTACCACAACATGACCGGTGGCGGGATTTTTCTGCACTTTCACGGAACCTACCACTCCAACAACTACGAGGGCATTGTCTGGTACCTCCAACAGCTCAGTGAGCGCATGCTGATCATGACCATCAGCACCGTGGAGCAGGACGACATCAGCCAGCTGGAAGAGGCGTATCTGGGTCAGTCTGACTTTATCATTGCGGTCCCTTCCACGATGACAAAGACCTATTAGA
>SLNU01000079.1 GCA_007132865.1 Bacteroidales bacterium
AGCGTGCGAATTTCGTAATTATTCAGCAAATTTAAGACTTTTTTTGCATAATCCTGATATTTATCGCTGATTGGCAGGATGATAGCCTGATCAGGGGCCAGCCAAAGCGGGAAGTTCCCGGCGCAATGCTCTATCAGGACGGCTACAAAGCGCTCCATGGAGCCAAACGGGGCCCGGTGTATCATTACGGGCCGGTGTTTCTGGTTGTCGCTGCCTATGTACTCCAGCTCAAACCGTTCCGGCAGGTTGTAATCCACCTGAATGGTCCCCAGCTGCCATTTCCTGCCCAATGCATCCTTCACCATGAAGTCCAGCTTGGGTCCGTAAAAGGCGGCTTCCCCGGGAACGATATCGGCCTCCAGTCCCTTTTCACTGGTCGCCTCGATAATGGCCTGCTCCGCCTTGTCCCAATTCTCTTCCGTGCCGATGTATTTTTCC
The DNA here is from genome assembly GCA_007132865.1 of Bacteroidales bacterium. Next base: position 439 of record SLNU01000079.1, read on the forward strand.
ATATTGCCGGGGTCCCGCAACGAGATCTGTACACTGTAATCCTGAAAATCAAGGGCCTTGAAAATATACAGCACAATGTCGATCACCTTGGTAAACTCCTCCTTTACCTGGTCGGGCCGGCAGAAAATATGTGCGTCATCCTGGGTGAACCCCCTAACCCTGGTCAGGCCATGAAGCTCACCGCTTTGCTCATACCGGTAAACGGTACCGAACTCGGCGAAACGAACCGGAAGGTCCTTGTACGAATACTGCTTGACTTTGAACATTTCGCAATGGTGCGGACAGTTCATGGGTTTCAGGAAAAACTCTTCCCCCTCGGCCGGAGTTGTAATGGGCCGGAATGAGTCTTGCCCGTATTTTTCGTAATGCCCGCTGGTAATATACAGGTTCTTGTTGCCGATATGCGGACTGATAACTGGTTGGTAACCGGCTTTTCGTTGCACCCGCTTTAAGAATTTCTCCAGGTTTTCGCGCAATTCCGCACCCTTTGGAAGCCAAAGCGGAAGGCCCTGACCGACCCTTGCCGAGAACGCAAACAATTCAAGCTCTTTGCCAATCTTCCGGTGGTCGCGTTTTTTGGCCTCCTCCAGCATTTCGAGGTATTCATCCAGCTCTTTCTGCTTGGGAAAGGTAATGCCATACACACGGGTCAGCTGCTTGCGGCTCTCATCTCCCCGCCAGTATGCGCCTGCGATGGCCAGTAATTTTGTCGCCTTGATCGGGGATGTGTCCGGCAGATGCGGGCCCCGGCACAGGTCCGTAAAATTTCCTGACTCGTAAAAACTGATGGTACCATCTTCCAGGTCACTGATCAGGTCTACCTTGTATTCGTCGCCCTTTTTGGTGTAAAAATCCAGTGCTTCCTGTTTTGGGACTTCTTTCCGGATAAACTGCTGTTTTTCCCGGGCCATTTCAAGCATCTTTTTTTCGATATTTCCAAAATCATTGCTTGAAATGCTGTGCTCTCCAAGGTCAATATCGTAATAGAAGCCGTTCTCGATATCCGGGCCGATTCCGAATTTGGTGCCGGGATACAAGGCCTCGATGGCGCTGGCCATCAGGTGTGCGGATGAATGCCACATGGTGGCCTTCCCCTCCTTGTCATTCCAGGTGTGCAGCCTGATGGCCGCATCTTTCAGGATTGGGCGGTGCAGATCCCACACTTCCCCGTTTACGGAGACCGACAGCACATTCCTCGCCAGGCCTTCAGAGATGCTTTTGGCAATCTCCAGACCGGTCACACCCTGCGGGAACTCCCTTACCGATTGGTCTGGCAATGTGATCTTAATCATTTTTTGCTAAGTTTTAAGCTTGCAAAGTTAAGAAAAAAATACGGTGATTGGTGGTTTATTTGTGACGGGAATGCAGGCGAGGGTTAGAGCCCTTCCATTCGCTTGATCAGCCGGAGCTTATGGGTATATTTTTTAAGCCCCCGGTTATATATGCCGTTGTGATCAATCATGTCTATGCGCACCTTCCCATGGGCATGGATGATAAACCCCTCATTAACCAGGAGCCCGACATGGTCGATCTCTTCCTCACGATTGTCAAAGAAAAGAAGGTCCCCGGGACGTGCCTCATTGATCAGATGCACGGTCTCACCCTTGGTAGCCTGCACCGATGCATCCCTTGGAATCATAATGCCTGACATGCGGAAGGCAAGCTGGACAAAACCCGAGCAATCCATGCCGAATACGGAGCGCCCGCCCCACAGATAGGGTACATTCAGAAACATCATTGCAAAGTCCGCCACCTGTTCCACATCCGGAGCCGATACTTGCAAGGTCTGACCGGAATACCTGAATTGCTTCCCCAGAAGCGAGATCTCCCCGTTGGCGGAATAAATACTGCTGCCGGCACCAACGGGAAAACTGCTCTGCTCGCTGAGGTTCTCCATAAACCCAATCAGGTCGGTCCCGTGAACGGCAGGCAGACCCTTGATGTGGCTGTATTCCTCAAACCCCATCAGCTCCACCTGATTCACGGCAACCCATCCCTGGTATCTGTCTGCCTGTAACATCACATGGTGCCAACCATTCCGGGTCTCCAGCACCTCAAAAAGTTCCCCGAAAAGCAACTGGCTAACCATTTCGCTGCGATGGTCAGGACGTTCCCTTAATGAGGCAAACCCGACAAGACATATTCCAAATTCCATAATTCCGGTTTAGAACTTAAAATTAGGAAATTTCTTCGAAGGGGATAAACATTCCGCCGGGGAAAATTCTTTATTTATTGTTAAATTCGTACGTGTCAAATTCATCCATATGTTCTTAAAGTGGTTCCAACGTCATTTTTCCCTGGTGCAGAAAGGCTTGTTTTTTCTGCTTGGGATCATTTTCATTGTACAGCTATTCCCAAAGCAGCCGCGTTTTGGATATGAGTACCAGACAGGCCGCCCCTGGAGCCATGCTGACCTGATCGCGCCTTTTGATTTTGCCATACTGAAATCCCAGGAAGAGCTTGACAATGAACTCCAGCTGGCACTGGAGGAATTCAGGCCCATATTTTATGCAGACACTGCGGTGGCCGAACGGCAAAAGGCGCAGTTCCGGGAAGCCTACGTGAAAGTGCACGACTCTGTTTACAGCGAAAGGCTTGATCCTGTGCGCCGGAATGCAAGGCTTAACGAGGTAAAAAACCTGCTGGACGCTTTATACTCCAGGGGGGTTATCTTTCTGGGTGAAACCTATTCCGATGCGCCTCCGGGCTTCAAAATCAGACTGGCAGAAGGCCGGGTGGCCGTCGAAAGGACCATTGGGGATTTTTACTCCATTTTCGAGGCGTATGGGCTCGTCAATAACTACCTTGGGCAGCTGCAGCATAGAGACAGCCTCCTTATGCGGCCACTGCTGGAGAATGCCCTGGTTCACAACGTATTTTTGAATCAGGAAATGACTGAACGCTACCGTGAATCGGTTGTGGACGGTATTACACCTACCCGGGGAATGGTGCAGCAAGGGGAAAAGATCATCTCACAAGGGGAACTCGTCAGCCAGGAAAAATTTCAGATCCTGGAATCATTGCGTGAGGAACATCAGAAACTGACCGGCCGGGCCGCTGTCAGAAACCTTTTGTATCTGGGCCAGTTCCTGCTGGTGAGCATCTCCATGATTGTGCTGGTGCTGTTCTTGTATGTCTTCAGAAGGGATGTGTTTGACGACAACCGCCGCATGTTGCTGGTGCTGCTGACCATTTTGTTCATGGTTTTCCTGACCAGCCTGGTCATACGCTATGACCTGGATTTCCTCTACCTGGTTCCTGTTTGCATTGTACCAATTGTCATCCGTGCTTTTTTTGACAACCGCCTTGCCCTCTACGTGCACATCATCACCATCATCATGATCGGGTTTCTGATACCGAGAAGCTTTGAATTTGTGTTTCTGCAGTTCGTGGCCGGGATCATTGCCATTTTGAGTATGGCCAGCCTCAGAAGGCGATCTCAGTTGTTTTTTACGGTGATGCTGATATTTTTTACCTATGCTGCTGTTTTTCTGGGATTGTCACTGGCACATACCGGAACTTTCGATGGCCTTCAATGGGTTGATTTTTCTTATTTCCTCGGTGCCGCCATGCTTACCCTGTTTGCCTATCCGCTGATCTTTCTTTTTGAACGCCTGTTTCGCCTGCCCACCGATTTCTCGCTGCTTGAATTGTCGGATACCAATAACGATTTGCTCAGGCAACTGGCCATGCTGGCCCCGGGAACTTTTCAGCACTCCCTGCAAGTGGCCAACCTGGCCGAGGAAGCGATCTTTGCCATTGGAGGGAACAGCCTGCTTACCCGTACAGGTGCACTGTATCATGACATAGGAAAGATGGATGAGCCATTCCACTTTACCGAGAACCAAACCTCCGGTTTCAATCCCCATGATGAATTATCCTATGAGGAAAGTGCCCGTATCATTATAAGCCATGTGATAAAAGGAATCGAGAAAGCGCGGCGAAAAAACCTGCCGGAATATATCATAGATTTTATACGCACCCATCACGGAACCACCACGGCACGCTATTTTTACACGCGACAAGTAAAAGAGAATCCGGACGGGGAGGTGGACAAAAAACTATTCACATATCCGGGACCCAGGCCCTTTTCAAAGGAAACTGCCGTGGTGATGATGGCCGACTCGGTGGAAGCAGCTTCACGCAGCATGGCAAATCCCAATGAGAACGAGATCGAAGAGCTGGTGGAGAAGATTATTGAAACCCAGATCAGCGAAAACCAGTTTGACAATGCCAACATTACCTTCAGGGACATTTTCACGGTGAAAAAACTATTCAAGCGGCGGCTGATGAACATCTACCATGTTCGGATCGCCTATCCTGCCCTGAATTGAGGGAACAGTTCCCGGCCGCACAACTGCAGGTAGGTTCCCGCATCAGGACCTGTATTAAAAAGCAGATCCACGACACTGAGGTTTGGAACAAATCCGGTGGGAGCGGAGAAAACCTGGGGATATGCCGGCCATTGAAAGGCACCTGCCATTGTGTTCTTGTGGGCCTTTGGTGAAAAGGAGTAGCGCAGGTCCCTGCCATGGCCTTCAGGGTTTATAAAATGGTGTGAGTGTCGGACTTCCAAATGAAAACCCAGTTCGCCCGAGATCTCCATTAAAAGCTTCTCGTTCCATTCTGTAAGCAACAGGGGAGGAGGCCGGAAGTAGTAAGGCCGGATCAGGTCTTCATAATACAGGAAATACGGCGCATTCGCATACGCGCTGGCTATGGTTCGCCAATGTTGTTTTTGCCAGTGCAGGTGGTTGCTGATAAGGACCTCTCCGGTTTTGCTGTACCTGCCGGTGGGCTTTGCCACGGGAATAACAAGGTCAAGCACTCCGTTGGCTGTGAGCAGGCGGCAGCGGTTCCGCCAGGTCTGCTTTGGATAGGTTTCGTGATGCTCAACAAGCAGGCTGGAACAAACTGCTGCCGCCGACATATAGTCAAGGCCCGGCAAATAGACTGTAGATACAATCATTATTCTCTCAGAATTGTACTCATGCGAAAGTCTGAAATTATTTCCAATTACTTTTAAGCCGGCAAGGAAATTTGTAAATTGTCGTATAAATTCCAAACCAAAAGGGGAAAGTATGAAGATTCTTAATGCCAGACAGATCAGAAAATTGGATGCCTACACCATTGAGCATGAGCCCATACGCTCCATTGATCTTATGGAAAGGGCAGCCAAAAGATGTTTTGAGTGGATCAAACGAAGGATGCGGGAGAAGAAGAAAGTGCAGGTTTTTTGCGGCATGGGAAACAATGGGGGAGATGGTCTGGCCATTGGCAGGATGCTTGGGGGCACCGGACACCAGGTGGTGGTTCACATTGTGAGGCATGCTTCAGAAGGCTCCCCCGATTTTCAGAAGAACCGGAAGCGCCTTCATGGGGTGAGGAACCTGCAGGTAATCGAACTGGATGAAGGATCCACCCTCCCGGATATCGGAGGGGACGAGCTGGTGGTTGACGCCCTTTTCGGAAGCGGACTAAACCGGCCATTAGACGGACTCCCGGCCAGGGTGGTCGGGCATATCAATGCATCCGGTGCGGTGGTGGTAGCAATAGACCTTCCCAGCGGTTTGTTTTGCGAAGACAATACCGGAAATGACCATGCTGCCATCATTCGGGCTGACTATACATTGTGTTTTCAGATGCCCAAAATGGCTTTTCTTTTTGCTGAGAATGAAATGTTTGTGGGGCAATGGGAGGTACTGGACATCGGACTGCACCCCGAAGGGATTGCCCGATCCGATTCAAAATATTCCATGATTGAACCAGGGATGCTGAAGGAATTTTACCGTCCGCGGTCCAGGTTTTCCCATAAGGGACAGTTCGGACATGCCCTGCTGATTGCCGGACATCTGGGAAAGATGGGTGCCGCATTGATTGCTGCCAGGGCTTGTATGCGAAGCGGAGTCGGACTGTTGAGTGTGTTTCTGCCGGAATGCGGGGTGATTCCCTTGCAGACCTACCTTCCTGAAGCAATGTGTTTGCCTGCCGCCAACCGGGAACTGATCGATGGATTGCCGGATATGGAGAGGTTCAATGCCATCGGGATTGGTCCGGGGACCGGCACAGCAGACGAAACCGCCAGGACCCTGAAATTGCTCCTCCAACAGGCTGCCTGCCCCTTGGTCCTGGATGCAGATGCGCTGAATATCCTTGCTGAAAACCCTACCTGGTGCGGTTTTCTTCCGTCAGGATCTGTGCTGACCCCACATCCGGGGGAATTTGACCGCCTGGCCGGGAAATGCAGCAGTGGGTATGAGCGTTTGATGAAGGCCCGTGAATTCGCACATCGCTTCCAGATCACATTGGTTTTAAAAGGGGCGTTCACTGCGGTGATCAGTCCGGCCGGAGAAGTCTATTTCAATCCGACAGGGAATCCCGGCATGGCAAGCGGCGGGAGCGGGGACGCCCTTACGGGTATGATCCTGGCATGGATGGCCCAAAACTATAATCCCCTGCAGAGTAGCCTGGCGGCAGTGTTCACACATGGCCTGGCGGCAGATCTGGCAGCCAGGGGGAAAGCGTTCGAGGGACTGATCGTTACCGACCTTGTGGAAATGATCCCCTCAGCCATCAGGAAAACCTTTTATTGAAGAATTACATTGCATTGATTTAAACAAAACCCGCATTGTCTGGTTTATGAATTGGGCAATTCCAAGATTAAATTATAATACTATGGTTAAAGTAGCAGAAAGCAAATCAAAATTGAGTAAAGCAAAGCAGGTCAACAACCAATCGGAAAATTCCGGGCAGGATGCCGTGACCGAACCGAAATATACCATTGAAAAAGTCGGCAAGCAAACCCTACTGAACTGGTACAAACTCATGGTGCTGGGCAGGAAGCTGGATGAAAAGGCACCCAATTACCTTAAACAGGCCCTGGGGTGGTCCTATCATGCGCCCTATGCCGGACATGACGGGATACAGCTGGCAATCGGACAGATATTTGACAGGAAAACGGACCATTTGTTCCCGTATTACAGGGACATGCTGACAAACATATCTGCAGGATTGACTGCGGAGGAAATCATTCTTAACGGGATCTCAAAGGCGACCGACCTGGCCAGCGGGGGAAGACATATGTCCAACCATTTTGCCAAGCCAGAGTGGAACATTCATAATGTGTCCTCTTCAACTGGCAACCATACCCTGCACGCCGCAGGAGTGGCCAGGGGCATGAAAAAGTACGGTCACAAGGGGGTCGCCATCAGCTCCCAGGGGGAGTCCTCTGTTTCAGAGGGATTTGTATATGAAGCGATCAATGGGGCGAGCAATGAGAAACTCCCTGTCATCTTCGTAATCCAGGACAATGGGTATGGTATTTCCGTCCCAAAAAGAGACCAGACTGCGAACCGGAAGGTGGCCGACAATTTTTCCGGATTTAAGAACCTGCGCATCATTTATTGTGACGGAAAAGATGTGTTTGATTCCATGAATGCCATGGAAGAGGCAAAGCGCCATGCCATTGAGAAAGAAGAGCCTGTGATCGTGCATGCCAGCACGGTCCGGATCGGCTCCCACTCCAATAGTGATCGCCACGACCTTTACCGCAGCGAAGCAGAACTCCGCTGTGTGCAAGTCCACGACCCCCTGCCAAAGTTCCGGAAGCTATTGCTCAGCCAGGGGGAGATCTCAGAAAAAGAGCTGGTGGCATTGGAGGAGGAAGTAAACCAGGAGGTGAATCAGGCACACAAGCTCGCGATGAAGGCGCCGGATCCGGACCCTGCATCAATATTTGATTTTGTTATTCCGGAACCCCATGTGCCGGAGAAATACCCGGATGGCACACATGACCTAAAGGACAAACCGATTAAGCTCATCACCGCCCTGAATGAGACACTGAAAGCCGAATTCCGCCACAACCCGGATACGTTTATATGGGGACAGGACATTGCCTATAAGGAAAAGGGTGGGATATTTAATGTGACCAAGGGCAAGCAACAGGAATTTGGCAAGGAAAGGGTCTTTAATGCGCCCATCGCCGAGGATTTTATTTTGGGGACGGCCAATGGCATGAGCCGGTTCAGCGACAAGATCCGTATTGTCGTGGAAGGGGCTGAATTTGCTGATTACTTCTGGCCTGCGATGGAGCAGTTCGTGGAAATGACCCACGACTA
>SLNU01000159.1 GCA_007132865.1 Bacteroidales bacterium
CCGTCCCTGAGCTGGGAGAACAGGGACCCGAATCGTCGGACCCTCTCCTTGCTTTCGATCCGGATGGCCAGGAGTCCGCCAATTACCGCCAGAAAACTCACCCCGTTGATAAAGAAGCACCATCCTTCCCCAACCAGCGCGATCAGCAATCCGCCGATCGGCGGACCCACAAAGCGGGCCATGTTGTATAGCGAGGAGTTCAGGGCAATGGCATTGGAGAGATCCTCCCGGCGGGTAATGATGTCAGGCACGAAGGACTGGCGGAAGGGCGTGTCAAATGCCAGCACGACGCCGTTGAGCAGGGCGAGGACGATGATCCATCCGACGGTGATCATGTCAGTGAGTACAAGAAAGGCCAGCACAAAAGCCACCACCATGGACAAGAACTGGGAGAGGATGATGGTTCTCTTGCGGTTCCAGCGGTCGGCCAGCACCCCGGCAAAGGGGGTGATGAACAGGGAGGGAATCTGCAGCGCGAAGGCGATGGTGCCCAACAGCAGGGCCGATCCGGTTAGTCGGTAAACCAACCAGCCCATGGCGATGTTCTGGACCCAGGTGCCCAGCAGGGAAATGCTTTGCCCGTAGTAGTAATACCGGTAGTTGCGGTACTTCAGGGCCCGGAATATCTGCCGGAAGGTGTCCTGTCTGAACGGAATGCCTCGAAAAGGGAACATGGTACCGGGCTAGGTTGCAGTGCAAATTTACGCAAAAAAAGCGTCCCGGACCTTACGTGGGGCTGCCTGTCAGGACGGTCCGAGTTCCTCCATTTTGATGATCTTGTTCAAAATGGCATAGACGGTCAGACCGGCTACGCTTTTTATATTCAGCTTCTGGGTGATGTTTTTTCGGTGCGACATCACGGTATGCGTGGAGATGAACAGTTTTTCTGAAATTTCCTTGTTGCTGAGACCCCTGACCAGCTCCCGGAGCACTTCTGTTTCCCTCGGACTCAGTCCGCGGTCAGTCTCCTGGCTTTCAACGGGGGTGGCGTTGACCAGGGCCACGAGCTTTTTCTGGATCTTTGCGCGGGTGTCATTGATGGGGATGAGCTCGTCGAACCCTTCCAGAACGGCTTCCTCGTGGAAGCTGTAGACAATGGCTGCGAGCCTCGGGCGCGTCCCCCCACTGTTTTTAAGCTGGTCACTGAAATGGCTATCCACCATGCCCGGATTTACCACCAGTACATCGGGATGGGTCCGTTTCACGAGGTCCATCAGGTTTGCCGCACAGGCTACCTCCCGGATCCGGTCAAACAGTCCGCTTTTTTCCAGGATATCCGCAAGGCCCCTGCGAATGATCTCGGAATGCTCCGCTATGATCACACTTGATGGCATCTCAATGCTTATGCAATTGTTTCTCAATATCTTCCACGATGGGAACCAACACCTTGTCCTCCAGCCTGGCATGGTCGTTCAGGTCCTGCTCCAGGTCGATCAGCTCGTTCAGCACCCGGATCCGAAGGTAACGGTCCCCGGCCGGAGGTACATACTTGATCAGCAGGTTCTTCAGGTCCGATAGTTTTTCCTCGATATCGTTGTGGCGCTTTTCAAATTCTCTGATTCCCTTTTCCTGTATGGCTTTTATATCTTCGTCGGATGGGTCCGTCGCTGTGCTTCCGGCATCTGCCGGTTTGACCAGGGACTGGATATAGGGAAAAACGATCTTTTCCTCGTACTCGATGTGTTCGATTACCTCCCGGATGTATTCCCGGAAAAATCTGTCGAGCTGTCCCCGGGCGGGCTGTTCCAGCCGGAACAGGAATTCCCCGACCAGGGTCTGCAGGGCGGGTATTTTCTCCCGGATATAGTATTCGTGGGCATTGGCCAGGTATAGCAGCAGGAGTGTCACATCGACATTTTTCAGTTTTTTCCCCGGGAAGAAATGGGGGTGGAGGAATACGTTCACCATCAGCAGGAAAAAATCGAGTTGAATGCCTTGTTCCCGGCAGATCTGTTTCACTGTTTTGTCACCCACGCCCATGTCTATCCCAAATCGTGGCATCAACAACATGGCACGCTTATCAGCGGTGATGATGTCGGCCATTTTCATCTGGCCTGAAATGACAATTTCCCTCATGTCTTTAATGGTGTATAATAGATGGCCCGGCTTCAAGCTGGCAACACAGCATTAAACAAGCGACTCCCCGCCTGGCCGGGGAGTCCTTGCCCTTCACATAAAGGTAAAAAAAAATTCCGGAAAACATTCAATCTGGGTCTGTGCGGCATGTATGCAGGGTGCTGCCCTTCTGCTTGCCACAGCCAAAGACCCGCCTATTGCGCCCGTATGGCATCCACAGGGTTCATGCGTGCTGCCATAATCGTATGGTAGCTGACCGTGAGGATGGCAATGACCAATGACAGCAATGCCGACAGGAGAATCGGACCAAGTCCCATGTCGACCTGGTAGGTAAATCCTTCCAGCCAGCGGTTCAACAGAAGCCAGGCAATGGGACCCGCGATAACCGCGGCAATCAGCACCAATATCGAAAAGTTTTTATAAAAGAGCGTCAATATGTTCCAGCCGGATGAGCCAAGTACTTTTCTGACCCCTATCTCTTTCTTGCGCTGCTCGGTGGTAAATGAGGAGAGTCCGAAGAGTCCGAGAAAGCTGATGATGATACAGACCAGCGCAAAAATCCGGAATATGCGGCCAAGCCTTTCTTCGGATTCAAACTGGTCCCTGAACCCATGTTTGAGGGCATTCACCGAAGGCAGGCGTGCAGGTTCAAAAGTCCTTGCCGTTTCCTCCAGAAATGCGGTCACCTCGCTTTCCCTGCCGGGAAGGTATTCCACGATGATGGCCCGGTAGGCAAAGATGTTTTCGGGCATCAGCATCATCAGCGGCTCAATGGGATTCTCCAGGGTCAGGTAGTTAAAGTCCTTAAATACGCCAACCACCTGCAGCGTGGTCTGCGGAACCCCCTCTTCGTTGAAGTTCCACTGTATGCGCTTGCCGATGGGGTCATCGTGCCAGCCGAATCGCCTGACAGCGGACTCATTGACCAGGATGGCCGAGTTGACGTCTGCCCTCAGCTCCCGGTCAAAGTTCCGGCCTTCCAGCAACTCGATTTCCATCAGATCCATGAAGGCTGGGTCCACGTGGTAAGACGAGATGGTGCCGTCAGCCATTTCGCCTTCCATTTCGACCTTCACGGCATGCATGTTGGCCCCCATTCCTGGGATGGCCGTGCTCTTTGTCGTGCTTACGATCGACGGATTCTGACGTATTGTGTTTTCAATGGTTTCGATCCGCTCCCTTGCATCCCTTGCCTGGAAGGTCACGACCATCCTGTTGTCTGTGTTAAAGCCCATGTCCTTGTCCTGCAGGAACCGCAGCTGCTTTTCAACCGTGATGGTTCCGGCAATCAGTATGATGGAGATCACGAACTGAAACACCACCAACGCCTTTCGCAAAGTGGCGCTTCCCCCTTTGTTTGGCAGATCGGCCTTCATGATTACGGAAGGCTCCATCCGACTGAGAAAGAAAGCAGGATAAATGCCGGAAATTACCCCTGTTGCCAGGGTAATCAGTATGACCTGGAAAAGGATCCTCCCCTCCAATATATGGCCAAGGCTTAGGTTTTTGTCTGCAAGCGTATTGAACCCGGGGAGCAGGATCTCGACCACCAGCAGGGAGATCAGCAGTGAAATGACGGCCACCATGATGGATTCGGAGAGAAACTGGGTAAGCATCTGACCGCGGGTGGCTCCGGATACTTTGCGAAGGCCGATCTCCCGGGCACGCTTTGAGGCACGTGCGGTGGCCAGATTGGTATAATTCACAGCTGCGATGACCACCAGGAATACGGCTACCACCGCAAAGATCAGCAATGTGGTTTTGTTGCCCGTCTTGGCTGCCAGCTCAACCTTTGTGAAGTGGGTGTCGCGAAGGGGTGTCGCAAGAAACTCCATCGTGCCGCCGATGAAGCCGCCCACCGGATCAATGTACTTTTCATTGAAGGCCTCCATGTTGCCAAGTACCGATTCAATGTTGGCCCCCTCATGCACCTGCACATAGGTGTAGTTCATATTGATGTTCCAGAACAACTGGGGATCCAGTGAGTAGGCAAACTGGTTGTCGCCTGAATGCATGGCCAGCATCCCGTCATACCACATATGGGTGTTCTCCGGCAGGTCTTCCACCACGCCGTTTACCATATAGGTCTGTCCGTTGGCCTCGAAGGTCTTTCCCACAGGGTCTTCATCCCCGAAAAACTTGCGGCTGACGGTAATGCTCAACACCGCAGTGTTCGGTTCAGCCAGCGCGCCCTGGGGTCCGCCATAAACAAACTGATGGGTGAACACATCGAACAGGGTGGAGTCGGTAAAAACGAAATCCTGCTCCATAAACTCACGGTCGTCGATGCGCACCAACAGGTCTTCCTGGGTAAAGAATCTGACATACTCCTTTATCTCGCTGAAGTCCTGCTTAAAAGCCGGGCCCAACGGAAAGGCTGTTATGGCCAGGTGGTTGTCGCTGCCGCCTATGGTGTATTTTCCCTCCAGGCGGTAAATGCTAGAGTGATTTACATGGTGGGAGTCGTATGACAATTCATGGTTCAGGTAGAGGGCAATGATGATTGCCCCGCTGATTCCCACGGTGAGGCAGAAAATATTTATAAGGGTGTACAGCTTGCTGCGCATCATGTTGCGCCAGGCTGACTTCAGGTAGTTTCTGAACATCTTTGTTTGGTTGTTAGGTTGTGTGTGGCAGGCAGTGGGCTTGCAAAGGCAAGCGAAGGGGTTCTATGCGAAGGGGAGCAAGACGTTAAACGGCTTGCTCCCCCTGTAACCAGCAGGCCTTGAGGCCATATTTTGGATATTTATTTTTCTGTTTGTTCCGTGGATGCCAGCACGAACTCGGTGGCTTTGTCCTCGGTGACAATCTGTCCGTCGAAAAGGCGGATAATGCGCTGGGCATAAGATGCGTCACGCTGGGAGTGGGTCACCATGATGATGGTGGTTCCGTTCTTGTTGAGGGTTTCGAGCAGGTTCATTACCTCGTCCCCATGGGTGGAGTCAAGGTTACCGGTCGGCTCATCCGCCAGGATGATATGGGGCTTGGCGACCACGGCACGGCAAACGGCCACCCTTTGCTGCTGACCACCGGAGAGCTGCAGCGGGAAGTGGTTCTTGCGGTGCATGATCTGCATTTGCTCGAGTACTTCCTCTACCCGCTTCTTGCGGTCAGCGGCACTGTATCCCAAATAGATCAGAGGAAGCTCCACGTTCTCAAACACGCTCAGCTCATCGATCAGGTTAAAGTTCTGGAATACGAATCCGATATTGCGCTTGCGCAGGTTGGCGCGCTGTTTTTCGGAATACTTGGAGACTTCGTGGTCCACAAAGAAGTACTGGCCGCCACTGGGGTTGTCAAGCAAACCCAGGATGTTCAGGAGGGTGGACTTTCCGCAACCGGACGGGCCCATGATGGCGACAAACTCCCCTTCCTTGATTTCAAATGAAACCTGGTTCAGGGCAGTGGTTTCCACTTCTTCGGTGCGAAATACTTTTGTTAAATCTACTGATTTGATCATGGCTGAAAATTTTGGGTTATGGGTTCTTAGGATTTCTTTTTATTTAATAGGACGTGATCGGGTTTGTTTTGTTACTTATATTGGGCAGTTTTTTCGGCTTATCTGAAGATCAGGCGCTCTTTTGCACCGTAACTGTCATAGGATGATACGATGACCTGCTCTCCCGGCTCCAGTCCTTCAAGCACCTCGTAGTGGTGAATGTTCTGGCGGCCGATGCGAATGCGGCGTTTGGTGGCCTGTGACCCGGATGCATCCAGGACATAGATCCAGTTGCCCCCGGTTTCCTGGTAGAAGCCGCCACGCGGGATGATGAGTGCTTCGGCTACCCCGCTGAACTGCAGCCTCAGCTGAATGGTCTGTCCGCGGCGGATGCCTTCCGGCTCCCTTCCGGCGAACTGCAGGTCCACTTCAAATGCACCGCCGGTGATGTTGCTGTAGATTTTGTTGATTTCCAAGTCATAGGTTTCGCCGCCATAATCGAATGAAGCCTGCTGTCCGATGTATGTCCGGTTAACATAGCGTTCGTCGATGCGGGCTCTGAGCTTAAAGCCGTCAAGCACATCAATCTGTCCGAGATTCTCCCCGCCACTCTTGGTCTCTCCGCGCTCAGAGCTGAATGACGAAAGTTGACCGGAAATGGGTGACCTGAGGGTCAGGTTCTCCAGGTTCCTGTGCAGCATTTCGATGTTGTCACCAACGCGATCGATATAATGGGTAATCTGTTGCATCTGGTTGGAGATATACAATGAGTCATGACGCATCGTGCGGAGTCCGATCTCATAATTGCGCTTGGCAAATCGGTAGTTTCTTTCGGAATTTTCATATTCCTCCTCCGGGATCAGCTCCTGCTCATAAAACTGGCGCTTGCGGTTATAGGCTTTTTCGGCGATGTCCAATTGGTATTCCAGGTCGGCCACCTGGCGTTCCAGGTTGAACATGTTCCGTTCAAGGTTCAGGCGGGTGTTCTGGTAGCGGTCGAGTACCTCCAGGGCCTGGTTTTCCTGTTGAACATACTGCATCTCCATGGAAAGGTTTGACAACCTGAGGATGGGGTCTCCCTCCTCGACAATGGCTCCGTCGCGCACAAAGATCTCCTCCACTCGTCCGCCGAATACCGCATCCAGGTATATGGTCACCTCAGGTTGGACCACCCCGTCAACCGGGATGAACTCCTGGAAACGACCCTGCTGAACATTGGCAATGGTCATTTTGTCTCTGTCAACATACAGCCTGCTGCTGGTATCTCTGAAGAATAAAAGATAAACGATGAATATTCCGAACAGGGAGATGCCGGCAATAGTGGCAATCTTTTTCGGGGTCCATTTCTTCTTTTTGAGGATCTTGTCCATGGGTCTGGGCATTGAAATTTGTCACTAAAAACCTAGCTAAAGTTGTGCCATATATTTTAAGTGTCTGATAGCAAGATGATAACAAAAAATCTCCAAAAAATATCCGACCATTAGTGTTCGCCAGCGGTCACCCAATGTATCAAAATGGACAGGAGGCGGTCGGTGTAGGAGGGTAGCAGGCAAGAAATCACTGGAGAGGTTCGCCTAAGGGGAGTCACTGGAAGGATTCGCGGGGAGTGGTTCGCGGGAGATGGATCTAAGGGGCATTCAGGGAAATGCTCACGGGAAAGGGTAGGCTCCCCCGCTGCCAGTGTGCTCGAGGAGTCGGACTTTCGGATTGCCGCGGAAGTAAAGGTTTCCGGTGGATAGCAGCCTGATAAGCAGGGAGTCTTTGGCCCATACAAAGGCGTGGTTGCCGCTCCTGTGCTGGATGTATACATGGTTGATTTCCAGATTCCTGCCGTCAAAACGACCATGCGATGCTGCCCAGATGTCCGCCGTTTCCACCTTCCCGGCCGGAGTCATGGTGGCTGCTCCCGAATGAAGCTTAAAACTTCCGGCCCGGGCATTGATAATGGGCGAGATTTGTCCAAACCCATCCCGCACCTCCAATGTGAAGTGATCCTGGAAAAGGGTGTCGGCAAACACAACATCCCCGCTGCCACTGTACTGGATATTCCGGATGGAATGCGAATGGATGCGCAAAATGAGTTTGTGCTCCAGGTTACGCATCCAGGTGCACGTATTAAAATTTCGGACGCTCAAAATGGAATCCTGTACGTTGATATCGACGTTTTCGAGCAGGTTCTCCCCCCCTTGCAGTACCAACTTGTTGTCTTGTCCGGGGTGAACCTCCAGGTGGATGTCATCGAAAATGGCAATGGTGTGGAAGCCGCCTGGAACCGGGATCTCCTTATGAATGGCCTGTCCGGCAGGCATAAAGCAGCCAGGAAATTTGTCGTGCTTGCAGGAGGTCATTACCCAACCCAATGCACAAACCAGAATAAGCAATTGTTTCATGGCTGGTTGAAAAATCGGTAACCCATTCCGATCTCCACAAAGGAGGCCACGAATGTGTGGGTTTTAAGGCATAAATGCATCACCCAGTTGCCGGGTAACGTGTATCGGAATCCCAGACGGTTGTAGAGGCGCCCGTCCATCTTATAGTGGTCCCACACATAGACCCCGGTTTGGAATATAAAGTCGAGCCGCCCGAATACCTGCTCATATGACAGGTGCAAGCCGCCTTTTACCCGGTGTGCGCCGGGTTCGTCATGCCCGTTCAGTTTTATTCTGGCCAGGTCGGCCATGTTGACAAAAAGATCACCCCCAAGGCCCAGCCGCCATTTTGGGGACCTTGCCAGACTTGTCGTTGCTGCAAGTACAATGGCAGGGTACAGGTTTTTTTCGGCTGAATATATTCCTGATGCCCCGCCAGCCAGAAACAATACCGCTGTGATCTGCCCTGTGTTGCCAGATGTGTCATCCGGGTCGCTCCTGTCATCCGGGTCGCTGCCGGCTGACGGTTGTTCCGGTGCTGCGGCAATGGTTACCGGGGAATCCTCCGGGCCACGGGTGGTTGTGGGGTC
>SLNU01000121.1 GCA_007132865.1 Bacteroidales bacterium
AAATGCACGAGGAATTGGGGGCCAAGATGGTTCCCTTTGCCGGTTTTTACATGCCGGTGCAGTTTGAAGGCATCAATGCCGAGCACAAGACCGTCAGGGAAAGCCTGGGGGTGTTCGATGTCTCCCATATGGGGGAATTCTGGGTGGAGGGCCCCAAAGCCCTGGCGTTCCTGCAGCGCGTAAGCTCAAATGATGCTTCTTTATTGTCGGATGGGAAAGTGCAGTACGCCTGCTTTCCAAATGAACAGGGAGGCATTGTGGATGATTTCCTGGTTTACCGTTTCAGCGAGGAGAAATACCTGCTGGTGGTCAATGCAGCCAATATCGACAAGGACTGGGAATGGGTGAACCGCCAGAACGAAGGAATCGGGGCCGAACTGACCAATGCTTCCGACAATATTTCACAGCTGGCTGTGCAGGGACCCCTTGCGCTGAAAGCCATGCAAAAACTTACGGCTGAGCCGGTGGAAGACATGGTTTTCTATACATTCAAAGAGCTGAAATTCGCGGGCGTGGACGGAGTAATCTTCTCCACCACCGGGTATACCGGTGCCGGCGGATGCGAGATATATTTTGAAAACAAATACGGACCGGAGATATACAGGGCTGTGCTTGAAGCCGGAAAGGAGTTCGGGATCAGGCCGGTCGGACTTGCAGCCAGGGATACGCTGCGCCTGGAAATGGGTTATTGCCTCTATGGCAATGACATCAACGACATCACCTCCCCGATTGAAGCCGGACTCGGATGGATAACCAAATTCGCGGAAGGAAAGGATTTCATCAACCGTGAGGCATTGCTGAAGCAAAAGACCGAAGGTGTGGAGCGCCGGCTGGTGGGGTTTGAGCTGAAAGACAAGGGCATCCCGCGACAACATTATGTGATCCAAAACGAGGAGGGGCAGTCGATCGGAGAAGTGACCTCCGGAACCATGTCCCCCTCCCTTCAGAAACCCATCGGGATGGGCTATGTGAAGAAAGCCTATGCAAAGGCGGGGACAACCATATTTGTTGAGGTCCGCGGCAAGGCACTGCAGGCCGAAGTGGTGAAGCTGCCTTTCTACAAGGCGGGATAAATCGCTGCGGCAATCGTCTGTTGCACGGGCCATGACCAGAAAAGAAATCATCGCGCGAGCGAAGGGCAATTACCGACAGGCAATTGGTGGATAATATGCATTCGCAAGAAGGACAGTTGAGCATTGAAGTTTGTTTCTCCCCCCTTTCCTGGCCATTGTTCAGGAGAGAGGATGCAGTGGTGGTCATTGTCGACATTTTCCGGGCCAGCACGGCCATTTGCGCCGCCTTCCACAATGGAGTGGACGCCATCATTCCGGTGGCCGAGGTGAGTGAAAGCGAGGCCTGGAAACTAAAAGGCTATATCGTCGCCGGAGAGCGGGATGGGCAGAAACTTGCGTGTGCCGATTTTGGGAACTCCCCGTTCAACTTCCTGGAGCCCGGCCTGAAGGGAAAGACCATCGTCATGAATACCACCAACGGCACCCAGGCCATTAAAATGGTCGGTGCCAATACCGCGGACGTGGTGATCGGATCCTTTCTGAACATCTCAGCCATCTGCCGGCATGCCCTGTCCCTCAACAAGCCCATCCTGTTGTTTTGTGCCGGATGGAAAAACCGTTTTAGCCTGGAAGACACCCTGTTCGCCGGGGCCATGGTCGAAAAAATGCTTTATGAAGGCAAGGGAAGGTATTACGCGAACTGCGATTCGGCCATTGCCAGTGCCGACCTTTGGCTGCTTGCCAAGGGCAACCCGCTGCAATACATTGAAAAGGCGGCCCACCGGCACCGTCTGAAAAGTATGGGTCTGGATGACATTCTTGAATACTCCCTGACGCAGGATGTAACCGAAGCCGTCCCCGTACTTGTCGATGGGATGATCCGCGACTTAAGGCGGTTGCCGACCCCCAGGTTGTAGGGAGTGCAATCGGCCCCAATCCCCCTACATAGGGCCTGCGATTGGCAGCTTGGCAAAAAGCCCGGAAATACATATCTTTACCCTTCGAAAACCACCGGCCAGGGAAGACCCGCAGGCCGACAGGAAATCTACCGATATGCTGCGAAAGACCACCCCTACCCTGTTTGCCTTCTTTTTGCTGCTCCTGCTGATGCTGCTGCCACCGGTGGATGGATATACCTTCGGCTTTTTCGCGCACCGGAAAATCAATCGCATGGCAGTGTTTACCCTGCCTCCCGAGATGGTTGGGTTTTTTAAGCTGCATGTGGAATACCTTGCTGAGCGCTCCATTGACCCGGATCGCAGGGCGCATGCCGTGGAAGGGGAAGCCCCCAGGCATTACATCGATATAGACCATTTCGGTGAGAATCCTTTTGAAGTTATGCCGAGGAACTGGCGGGATGCAGTTGAGAAATTCTCCGAAGATACCCTGATGGAACAAGGCGTGCTTCCCTGGCATATCCATGTGATGATGGGCCGCCTTACGCGGGCATTTGAAGACAAGGATGTGGACCGTATCCTCTACAATGCCGCCCATATCGGGCACTATATTTCGGATGCCTGCACCCCCTTGCATACATCCAAATACTATAACGGACGCACGCCCGAACAGCGCGGCATCCACGCCCTGTGGGAAAGCCGCCTACCTGAACTTTTCGCAGACGGGTTCAACTACTTTGTGGGACGGGCGGAATACATTGATTCTTCGCTGGACAAGGCCTGGGAGATGATAAGGGAAAGTCATCTTAAAGTGGACACGGTTTACCAGGTGTATGACAGCCTGATGACCGTTTTCACCCCCGACCAGGTTTATTCCCATGAAATGCGGGGTCAAAGCAATGTGAGGGTCTTTTCCCGGGAGTTCTCAAGGGCGTTCGAAGAAGGCATGAATGGCATGGCAGAGCGTCAAATGCGGCTTGCCGTCAAGTCGGTTGGCGACTTTTGGTTCACCGCCTGGGTAAATGCTGGCCAACCCGACCTTTATCAGTTGGAAACAAGAGCAGTAAGCCAGCGACACCGCAGAATGCTGGAAAGGGAACAGCAGGAATGGAACCAGGTGTCGGAACCGGTCGGCAGACCCAACCCCGGACAGTAATTCAATTCCGGACCTTTCCGACAAATATCCTGTCACGCCATTCACAGATTAACCGTATTATTTTTTGGTTAGCTCTCACATACAGGCTCCTTAAAGAGAAAAGATTTGTAAATTTGTTTGGCTTCACCTTTTTCCATTTATTATGGGCTATATAGAATTTGACAAGACTCAGCTAATCAATCTGGAGTATTCGCTGAGCAAGGAAATGATCCGTTCCAACCGGGCCGGTTCTTACTCCTGCACAACCATCCTTGGATGCCATACCCGCAAATACCATGGCTTACTGATCAGTCCCCAGCCCAATCTGGATGGCGGACACCACACCCTGCTCTCAAAGGTGGATGAGACCATCATTCAGCGGGATGCACAATTTAATATCGGTGTAAACAAATTCCCGGGCTCCTTTTTTCCCAAGGGACACAAATATGTGCGGGACTTTTCCGCAGACCTGATTCCAATAGTAACCTATCGGGTCGGCGGGGTGGTATTGACCAAGGAAACCATGTTTGTCACAGAGGAGGAGCGGGTGCTGATTCGTTACACGCTGGTGGAGGCGCACTCCCCGACCAAATTGCGCATCAGGCCGTTCCTGGCGTTTCGCAACATCCACCAACTGAGCAAAAAGAACATCGACCTGAACACGAAGTACCAGCAAGTGCCCAATGGCATCAAGGTGAAAATGTACAATGGGTATCCGAACCTGTTCATCCAGCTGTCCCGAAAGCATTCAGAGTATGTGCATGTGCCTGACTGGTATAATGATTTTGAATATATCGAAGAAAAACTCAGAGGCTATGAGTACCTGGAAGACCTGTATACCCCGGGCTTTTTTGAGGTCCCCATTAAAAAGGGGGAAAGCATTGTCTTCTCTGCCTCCACCATGCAGACTGCCCCGGCAAATTTAACACGGCTATTCAATGCGGAACTTAAAAAACGCACCCCCCGCAATAGTTTTGAGAACTGTCTTTCAAATTCGGCCGAGCAGTTTTTCTTCAGGCAGGATGGGAAAACCGGAATTGTTGCAGGGTATCCCTGGTATGGAGTGTCGGGCAGGTATACTTTTATTTCCCTGCCGGGACTGGCCGCCTGTAAAACCCTTCGGGGACTATGCCGGGAGGTGATCGGGTCCATGACCGGCAATATGAAGGGGCCCATGTTCGTGGAATCGGGGACCGGGAAACGGTCCTCCCACGAAGCAGCTGATACCCCGCTGTGGTTCTTCTGGGCCATTCAGAACTGTTTTCCGGGGGAATCAAGATCCCGGCTATGGGAGCAATACGGGCCAGTGATCACTAAGATTCTGGATGGGTACATCCAGGGCGAATGCACCGGGCTCAGGCTGGCGGAGAACGGACTGCTCCACATAGACCCTGCCTTCCCGGACATCACCTGGATGAATGCCAGGGTGGGCGGACAGCCTGTTACCCCCAGGTATGGATTTGTTGTGGAAATAAATGCCTTGTGGTACAATGCCCTTTGCTACGGGGCAGCCCTGGCCAATGCCGGAGGGGAAAAAGAACCATCTGCCAGGTGGCAGCGCATTGCTGAACAGGCGAAAGAGGCATTCCCCGCTGTTTTTTCCATTCCCGGCAAACCGCATCTGGCCGATTTTGTTTATGGGGATGAACAGGATCAGAGCATGCGCCCAAACCAGGTTTTGGTCGCATCCCTTCCATACAGCCCGGTACCAGAACTGCAAAGAAAGCAGGTCATTGACGCGGTTCGCCGCGAATTGCTTACCCCGCGGGGTCTCCGGACCCTCTCACCCGGTGATCCGGCTTACCTGGGAAAGTATTCAGGAAATGTGGAACAAAGGGACAAGGCATTTCACCAGGGCACGGTATGGCCATGGCTGCTGGGGCATTTTGCCGAAGGCTACCTCAGGCTACACGGGCAACAGGGCGTTGAACTGGTCAGGTCGCTTTACGAGGGCTTCCAGGAAACCATGAAGGAGAACGCCATTGGCTCTATCTCTGAAATCTATGAAGGGGATCCACCCCACCGGGCAGACGGAGCCTCGTCCTTCGCACCCAGCGTGGCAGAGATCAGAAGGATCCATTACCTGCTTCAAGTGTATGAAAAAAAATAATAAGGATTTTATGAAGGTATTGATGTTTGGCTGGGAATTCCCCCCACATATCTCAGGTGGACTGGGAACGGCTTCCTATGGTCTGACAAAGGCCCTGTTGAAGGCCGGAGTGGAAATTATATTTGTGGTTCCCAAGGCCTATGGCGATGAAAGTCCGGGAAGCGTCCGCCTGGTGAATGCTTCCGATGTGGCAGTGGACATCACCGATGAGGTATACAAGGCACACTGGAACAAAATCTCATTTATGGAGGTAGACTCAAGCCTGCTACCCTATTCAACCGAGGACGAGTACTTCCGAATAGTGGAACAGCTTGAGGCCGGTGCTTCAAGCGAGACGGTTTCCCTTTCCTCCCAGAAGTATGCCTTTTCCGGAGGCTATGGAAAAAACCTGATGGAAGAGGTGCGGCGTTACGCCCTGGTCGGTGCCGCCATCGCCAGGCAACATGACTTTGACCTGATCCATTCGCATGATTGGCTGGCATATATGGCCGGGGTGGAAGCAAAAAAAGTAAGTGGGAAGCCATTGGTTGTACATATGCATGCCACGGAGTTCGACCGCTCCGGAGAAAATGTGAATCAATCTGTCTATGCAATAGAGCGGGCTGGCATGGAAGCGGCCGACAAGGTGATTGCCGTGAGCAACCTGACCCGCAATATCGTGATCAACCGATACGGGATAGATCCGGCCAAGGTAATCACCGTGCATAATGGAGTGGAACCATCCGACGCAAACAGATCTATCGATACACAGAAACACGTGAAGGAAAAGATCGTGACTTTTTTGGGGAGGATCACCTTCCAGAAAGGCCCGGAATACTTCGTGGAAGCAGCGAATAAGGTATTGAAACATGATCCGGATGTACGATTCGTGATGGCAGGGAGCGGCGATTTGCTGCCGAAAATGATTCGGCGGGTTGCCGAACTGGGGATATCAACACGCTTTCATTTTACCGGTTTTCTGAAAGGGGACGATGTGGATAAGATGTTTGGGATGAGCGACGTCTACGTGATGCCTTCCGTTTCCGAGCCCTTTGGCATATCCCCACTGGAGGCCATGCGGTCAAATGTACCGGTTATCATATCAAAGCAATCAGGGGTCTCGGAAGTGCTCAAGCATGCCATTAAGGTAGACTTCTGGGATATTGACGCGATGGCTGACGCCATCCACGCATTATTAAAATATAAATCCCTTCCGAAAACTTTCAAGGAGTTTGGCAAGGAAGAGGTCGACAACATCAAATGGGACCAGGCCGGACTTAAGGTCAGAGATGTTTATGAAAAGTTGAATTGTTAATACAATCCATTCAAGTAATACAATCCATTCAAGCGTATGAAGGCAGTGTGTTTCTATTTTCAGGTTCACCAGCCATACAGGTTACGGACCTACCGGTTTTTCGACATTGGCAAGAACCACGATTATTTCGATGAATATGCCAACCGTTTCATAATGCAGCAGGTGGCCGAAAAATGCTACCTGCCGGCCAATAAGATCCTGTTGAACCTGATCAAAACCTTTGGCGAAGACTTCAAGGTAAGCTTCAGCATTAGTGGAACGGCCATGGAGCAGTTCGGGAAATACGCCCCAAAGGTGCTTGAAAGTTTTCAGGCACTGGCCAAAACCGGTTCTGTGGAGTTTCTGGCCGAGACCTATGCGCATTCTCTTGCTTCTCTCCACGGAAGGGATGAGTTTTCCAGGCAGGTGGAAAGGCATGTTGGGAAGGTAAAGGAGCTGTTCGGACAGAAGCCCGAAACATTCAGGAACACCGAGCTGATCTATTCGAATGATATTGGTAACATGGTATCTGATATGGGATATCGGACCATGATCACCGAAGGGGCAAAGCATATATTGGGCTGGAAAAGTCCGAATCTGATGTATTGCAGTGCAAGTAGTCCCAAATTAAAACTTTTGCTGAAGAACTTCCAGTTGTCAGATGATATTGCATTCAGGTTTTCAGAGCGGCGCTGGAGTGAATGGCCCTTGACAGCGGAAAAGTTTGCCGGATGGATACAGGAGCTGACACCCAAGGATGAAGTGGTAAACCTTTTCCTGGATTATGAAACTTTTGGGGAGCATCAATGGGCGGAAACGGGGATTTTTGATTTTCTGAAAGCCTTTCCCGCACTAATGATCAAGCGCACCCCCATACGGTTCAAAACCCCGTCTGAACTGGCTGGGGAGCTTCAGCCGGCTGCCTCACTGAATGTCCCCTACCCGATCTCCTGGGCGGATGAGGAGAGGGACCTTACTGCCTGGCTCGGCAATGAAATGCAGGATGAAGCATTCAGGAAAATATTCGACCTGGAATCCATGTTGATGGCCATAAATGACCCGGAGCTGTTGAGTGACTGGCGGCGGCTGCAGACCAGCGACCATTTCTACTATATGTGCACCAAATGGTTCTCGGACGGGACCGTGCACAGGTATTTCAATCCCTATGAATCCCCTTATGACGCATTCATTAACTACATGAATGTGGTTTCCGACTTTGGCATTCGGGTGGAACAAAAGCATGGGGATATGCCCGCTGAAAGCCTGAAAAGACCTCGAAAAAAAGCCTCCACGACCCGCAAACCAAAGTCTGCCTAAATCCCTGAGCGGCTTGCCCTGCATACTGGCCGATCAGTTACTTGAGATTTTTTTTGTATCTTCACCGGCTTTTTGACCAGTTCAAGACAATAACTAGTATATATATATGAAAAAGGAATTATTGAAGCCGGATTACCTGTTTGAGATCAGCTGGGAGGTATGTAATAAGCTCGGAGGGATCCACACGGTGATCAGCACAAAAGCCCAAACGCTCACCGAAAAATACAAAGACAACTACATATGTATCGGTCCGGATGTCTGGAAAGAGACGCACGGCAATCCGGAGTTTATCGAAGACAGGTTTCTATTCAGGTCCTGGAGGGAGCAGGCGGCCCGGGACGGCATACACATCCGGATCGGGCGTTGGCAGGTTCCCGGTGAACCCCTGGTGATGCTGTTGGATTTCACGCCCCTGTTCGGTGAAAAGGACAAGGTATTTACCGACTTCTGGCTTAAATTCGGACTGAATTCACTGAGCGGGCAGTGGGACTATACCGAGCCAGCCATGTTCGGCTATGCGGCCGGACAGCTCATTGAAAGTTTCTACGATTATCATATGTCGGTGCAGGACCGCCTGGTTGCACATTTTCATGAATGGATGACCGGTACCGGTGTATTGTACCTGCGCGATAAGGTTCCCCAGGCCGGGACCATATTTACTACCCACGCCACCACCATGGGGAGGGCACTCT